>NZ_JBHUZW010000015.1:0-53895 GCF_042667215.1 Cellulomonas sp. NPDC057328
GGCCGGGATCGGCGTCCCGGCCGGGCCACGTCCGCGTCAGGACCGCCTGAGCAGCCCCCGCCGACGGGCGACGACGAGCGCGACGCCCGCCGCCAGGACCAGCAGGGCGACCACGCCGATGCCGATCCCGGTACCGGTGACCGCGAGGCCACCGGTCGCCGCCTGCGCGGCCAGCACCGTCAGCGTGGTGCTCGCGAGCACCGTGCCGTCGGTCGAGGCCTGCAGGACGTAGACGCCCGCCGTCGTGCGTGCCGGCACCGTCACCCGCAGGGTGGCCGTGCCGTCCGCCGCGACCGTCACCGTGCCGAGCAGCGTGCTGCCCGCCGGCGCCGTGGCGGCCGCCGCCGCACCGACGCCCGCGCCGCCGCGGGCCGTGGCCCCGGCGCCGAGGGAGACGGCGACCCGCTGCCCGGCGTCGAAGCCGGCCAGGCGGACCTGGACCTGCCCGCCGGCGCGGACCTGCGCCGAGTCCACCGTGATCGACGGCGTGCCGTCGGCCGGGGCCGTCGGCGACGTCGTCGGGGCGGTCGTCGGCCCGGCCGTCGGCTCACCCGTCGGGGAGGCCGTCGGCGTCGCCGTCGGCTCGTCCGTCGGGGTCGGCGTCGGCTCGTCCGTCGGGTCGACGGTCGGGGTCGGCGTCGGCTCCGCGGTGGGCTCCTCCGTCGGCTCGTCCGTGGGCTCCGGCGTCGGCGTCACCGTCGGGGTGGGCGTCGGCGTCGGCTCCGGCTCCTCCTCGGCCGCCACCAGCTGACCCACGCCCCAGCGGGCGGGGGTCTGGTAGCCGGCGCCCGTCGGGTCCGCCCAGTTGCGGATCGACGTGCGCGCACCGGCGGCCGCGTCGTTGACCTGGAAGTCCAGGCCGTGGAACGTGCCGAGCCCGGCCTCGTCGAGGAGGCTGATCGCCGCCTCGACGCGGTAGCCGCCGTCCGTGCGGACCACGGCCGACACCAGCCGCGCCTGCTGGAACGCGGTGTCACCCGTGCCGAACGACACCACGTTGTCCGCGCTGATGCGGATCTGCGTGTCGTCGTACCGGTAGGCGGTGCTCTTGAAGTTCCCGGCGTCGACGTAGAGCTCGACCGAGTCCTGGATCCACGGGTCGGAGCCCGTGACGTCGACGACCGGGTCCGCCACGTCCGCGAGGACGTAGAGGAGGTTGCCGCGCCACAGGGTGCGCACCTCGGCGGTCGCGCCGGTGGTGCCCTCGACCTGCTTGTCCGTGGTGACCACGTTCGCCGTGGACCACGCCTCGTCCACCTCGCCGTCGACGGCCGGCGCGGTGCCGGTCTCGACGACCTCGAGGAAGGACAGGGCCTCGACCAGCGAGAGCGTCCCGACCACGCCGGGCGTGTTCCAGCCCGTCGTCGTGGAGCCGTCGGTGACGCGCACGTCGAAGTCGAGCGTGTCGCCCTCGGCGGCACCGGAGAGCGGCAGGTGCACGACGGCCGACCAGCCGTCCTCCGACTCGGAGACGACGCCGTCGACGTCGCCCTCGCCGTCGCGCCCGAACGTGTACTCCTGCGTCCCGGCGACGAACGTCACCGCGTCGGCGTCCTGCTCGGTGGCGTCGGCCACCGTGACGTACGCGGTGAGGTGGTCGGGCGCCCAGCGGAGCTGGAAGCCGGCCACGTCGTCGATCGCGTGCAGCCGCAGGCGGTCCCAGTCGGCGGCCGACGTGGCGTCGTCGTCGAGCGGGACGTCACCGGCGAAGACGTCCGCCGTGCGCAGGCGCGCCGGCAGCTCGCCGTCGGCCGCGCCGTAGTAGGCGGGCTTGGCCGACAGGTCGTCGTCGAACAGCAGCGGTCCGCCGGACGAGTCGCGCCAGCTGCGCCCGTCCGTCAGGCCCCAGACCGTGACCGACCAGAGCTCGTCGGCGTGCTCGCGGAAGATCCGGAACGCGTCGCGGTAGTAGTAGCCCTGCTCGATGAACTTGGCCTGGCTCTCCGGCGTGCCGGTGGTGACGTCGAGCTCCGTGACGGCCTGCGTGAGGCCGAGGCCGGAGAACCTCTCGATGGCACCCTCGAGCGCGGAGACCGGCATCGCGAGGCTGACGTGGAACTGGTGGCCCACGCCGTCGATCGGCACGCCCCGGGCCAGCAGGCGCTGGACCAGGTCGAAGTACCGCTGCTGCTTGCCGGCCTGCTCGGTGTTGTAGTCGTTGATGAACAGCGTCACCGGGCGGTCGGTGCCGGGCGCGGCGTACTCGTCGTTGAACGCCTCCTCGGCGTACTCGAACGTGAGGTCGACGAACTCCTCGCCGAGGATCCGGTACCACTCGCTGCGGCGCATGCCGTCGGCGTACTCGGAGCCGTCGGAGATGACCTCGTTGACGACGTCCCAGGCGACCAGCGGGTTCGTGTCCGACCCGAAGAGGCCGTACTCGGACGCGAGGTACTCGGCGATGTCGAAGACGTGCGTGCGCAGCCGGTCGCGCAGGACCTGCTTGCCGGCCTCGTCGGCGGGCAGCGGGTTGCCGGCGTCGTCCTGGAAGAACCAGGCCGGCGTCTGGCTGTGCCACGCGAGCACGTGCCCGTACACGCGCAGGTCGTTCTCCTGCGCGTACCGCATGATGGCGTCCGCCTCGGGGTGCGGCGTGAACGTCCGCCCCGTGTACCAGGCCTCGGGCTTCATGTGGTTCTCGGGCGTGAGCTGCCCGAAGTGCAGCTCGGTGAGCTGCGCGGCCGAGCCGGTCGTCTCGCGGCTGTCGATCGCCACGCCGAGCGGGAAGTCGACCGTGCCCTTGAGCGGCGGCAGGTCCTGCACCGTGCCCGGGGGCGTCGGCGTGATCGCGACGTCGTCGACGAGGAACGTCGAGGTGTTGCCCGCCTCGCCGCTCGCCCACTCGGTCTCGAAGTAGATCTCCTGGACGCCCGCCGGCACGGCGAACCGGCCGGTGACGTGCGTCCACTCGCCGGTGACGCCGGTGATCTGGACGAGGTTGCTGTAGCCGTCCGTCTCGCCGGTGCGGGTGTGCGCGCTGAGCGTCATGTCGCCCGGCGTGCCCTCGAAGCGGATCCACGCGTCGAGGTCGTACGTCGTGCCGGGCACGAGGACGCCCGCGACGGGGTACTGCATGCCCTGGCCCTGCGACACGCGGCCGCTGACGCGGGCGGCGTGGTCGCTGTCGTGGCCCGGCTCGACGACCTCGACGGTCGGTGCGCCGTTGCCGTCGTCCCGCGGGGACCAGCCCTGCAGGGTGCCGTCCTCGAAGTCGCTGACGACGGTGCCGCCGGCGGGGTTCTCCGGGGCGCCGCCCGCGGGCAGCGTGAACGTCCAGCCGTCGGCCAGGCGCTCGGTGACGACCGTGCGCGTCGCCGCGACGGAGCCGGCACGGTCGCCGCCGCCGTCGTGCACGAGCACGATCTCGCCGGGCTTCATGGCGCGGCGGAGGTTGGCCGTGAGCGTGGCCTCGTCCTGCGTCTCCCAGTCGGAGATCGTGTTGACGACGCCGAGCGGCTGCATGCCGAGCTCGACGGCGACCGGGCGCGTGCTCCCCCACGAGCCGTTGGGCGCGCGGAAGTAAGGCACCTGCGCCTGCGGGTCGCCGAGCGCCGTGCGGATGATCTCGAGGTTCTCGACGAGGTCCGCGCGGACGCGGTCGGCCGACCAGCCACCCATGTCGGCGTAGCCGGTGGAGTGGTTGCACAGGGTGTGGCCCTCGCGGACGATCCGCTTGAGCAGGTCCGCACCGCCCGGCGCCTGGATGTTCTGGCCGATGACGCAGAACGTCGCGGGCAGGTCGTTCTCCGCGAGGAAGTCGAGGAGCGCGGTGGTGTCGGCGCCGTTGGGGCCGTCGTCGAACGTGAGCGCCGCGACGTCGCCCGTGCCGCGCGCGGCGGTGACCGGGGTGGTTGTCGGGTTCAGCGCGCCGCCGGGGACGACGGGCTCGGGCTGCTCGCCGCCGCCCGCACCGGGACGCGTGACGAGCACGTCGTCGAGCAGGACGGACACGTTGGTGCTGCCCGCGCCGGCCTCGAAGGTGAACTTCGCGGCGGCGGGGTCGGCCGTGGCCGGCAGCGTCCACGTGCCCTCGATCGTCGTCCACGCGGACGCCGTCACGGGCGTGTTCGCCAGCCAGTCGTAGGCCTCCTTGCCGTCGAACATCGTGAAGCGCGCCGTGGCGCCCGCGACGTCGTCGACCAGGCGCACCCGCGCGGACAGCGTGTACTCGACGCCCGCCTCCATGAGGCCGGCCGGCGACGCGACCGAGTCCCACGAGTTGGCGCGGCCGGTGATGCTCAGCGCCTTGCCGGCGCCCTCGTCGACGTAGCCGAACGTCGGGCTGCCGCTCTGCTGCAGCGGGCCGAGCGTGCCGTCGTCGAAGGTCGCCGAGAGGACCTCGGTGACCGTCGGCTCGGCGGCAGGACGCGTGACGAGCACGTCGTCGAGCAGGACGGACACGTTCGTGCTGCCCGCGCCGGCCTCGAAGGTGAACTTCGCCGCGGCGGGGTCGGCCGTGGCCGGCAGCGTCCACGTGCCCTCGATCGTCGTCCAGCCGGACGCCGTCACGGGCGTGTTCGCCAGCCAGTCGTAGGCCTCCTTGCCGTCGAACATCGTGAAGCGCGCCGTGGCGCCCGCGACGTCGTCGACCAGGCGCACCCGGGCGGACAGCGTGTACTCGACGCCCGCCTCCATGACGCCGGCCGCGGAGGCGACCGAGTCCCACGAGTTGGCGCGGTCGGTGATGCTGAGGGCCTTGCCCGTGCCCTCGTCGACGTAGCCGAAGGTCGGGCTCCCGCTCTGCTGGAGGTCGCCCAGGGTGCCGTCGTCGAAGTCCGCCTCCAGGACGACGACGGGCTCGGTGCCGGCGGCGAGCGCCTGCGTCCCGATGAGAGGAGCGGCGACCAGGCCGAGGACGACCGCTCCGATTCCGATACTTTCGAGGCCTGTTCTGGGCCTCCGGGTCCGACGCATCGACGCTCCCTTGCGCAACGACGGCAATGTGGCTGCAAACTACGCGAGCATCATGAAGCTGAACCAGTGTCCGACGGAAGGTTCGCCCGGACGGCGTTGCGCGATCGTGATCGAAAATATCGGTCGTTCAGGCTCTCGGGTGACGGCGCACGCGACGCGGCGACCTCAGGCGTCGCCCGCGTCGTGCACCACCCGGGCGACCTGCACCCGGTTGGCCGCGCCGAGCTTCGCGTACAGGTGCCCCACGTGCGTCTTTACGGTGGCCAGGCCCAGGTGCAGCTGCGCCGCCACCTCGGTGTTCGACAGGCCCTGCGCGACGGCCACCGCGACGTCCCGCTCGCGCGGCGTCAGGCCCGCGAGCAGCCGGCGCGCGGCCGCCCGGCGTGCGGCGTCCTGCGGCTGCGCGACCGTCGCGATGAGCTGCGCCGTCACCGTCGGCGACAGCGCGGGCTCCCCCGCCGCCACGCGGTGCACGGCGTCGACGAGCTGCGCCGGCGGGGTGTCCTTGAGCAGGAACCCCGCGGCGCCCTCGCGCAGCGCCCGCAGCACGAGCTCGTCCGCGTCGAACGTCGTCAGCACGACGACGCGCGCGCCGGAGCCGCGCGACCGCAGCGTGCGCAGCGCCGTGACGCCGTCCACGCGCGGCATGCGGACGTCCATGAGCACCACGTCCGGGCGCAGCTGCAGCACCTCGGTGACCGCCTCCTGCCCGTCGGCGCACTCGCCGACGACCTCGATGCGACGGTCCCCGCCGAGGATGAGGCGCAGCCCCGAGCGGACCATCGCGTCGTCGTCGACGACGACCACGCGCACCGTCGCCCCTCTCGCCGTGCCGTCCGTCCCCGGCACGTCCGCACCCGTCCCCGTCACGCCGACCACGGCAGCCACGCTCCCACGACGAACCGGTCCGTCCCGTCCGGCCCCCGCTCGCGCCCGTGCGCCAGCCCGCCCCCGGCGAGGGCGGCGCGCTCGTGCGCGCCCACCAGGCCGAGCCCCGCACCCGGCACGCGCCGGCCGTCGTCGGCACCGCCCACCGGCACGGCACCGCCCACCGGCACGGCACCGCCCACGGGCACGCGGCCACCGGCCGGCACGGGGACGCCCGCCGGCAGCGGGTTCGTCACCGTCAGCTCGAGCCGCCCTCCGGGCGCCCCGGCGAGCCGCACGGCCACGGGCGCGCCGGGCGCGTGCTTCTGCGCGTTCGTCAGCGCCTCCTGCAGCAGGCGGAACGCCGTGCGGGACACGGACGTCGGCACGTCGGCGAGCGACGCGCGCGCGGCCCCCGGCAGCCCCGACACGTCGAGCGCCACGGTCGCGCCCGCCTCGTCGAGGTCGGCCAGCAGGGCGGGCAGCTCGTCGAGGGTCGGCTGCGGCGGCTCGTGCTCCGCGGGCGCGGGGTCGTCGGCACGCAGCACGCCGAGGACCTCGCGGAGCTCCTCGAGCGCCCGGTGGGCGCTGTCGCGGATCGCCTCCGCGGCCGCGTGCGCCTGCTCGCGCGTCAGGTCGTCGCGGTACGCGAGCCCGCCCGCCTGCAGCGCCACGAGCGAGATGCGGTGCGCGAGCACGTCGTGCATCTCCCGGGCGATGCGGGTGCGCTCGGCGGCGCGGGCCTGCTCCGCGCGCGACTCCTGCGCCGCCTCGGCGGCCTCGGCACGCTCGCGCAGGGACCGCACGAGCTCGCGGCGGGCGCCGACGTAGAAGCCGACGGCGACGAACAGACCGACGAGGAGGACGGCCAGTGCCAGCACGGGCAGCAGCTCGGTGCGCTCGCCGCCGTACAGCGTCGTGTAGACCAGCTCGCTGGCGACCATGGCGACGAGCCACGTCGCCCCGACGGCCAGCACCTCGCGCCACCGGCGCCGCGTCGACACCGACACGAGCGCCAGCACCGCCGCGCCGACCGCGGCGGACGAGACGGCCGTGAGGGCGGCGGTGACCAGGGCGGTCGCCAGCGGGGTCCGCCGACGCAGGGCGAGCAGCCCGGTCGCCACGGCGCCGAGCAGGAGGTCGAGGAGGAGCGCGAGGACCGCGAACGGCTGCCACGCCTGCGTCGTCGTCGACACGTCCTCGACGAAGAGGGCCCAGACGACCAGGCCCACGGCCGCCGCCACGAGGTAGCGCCACGTGCGCGACCACGGGCCGAGGGGCGGTGGCGCCGGCGGGGCGGACGCGGGCGCCGGGGGCGCGGGGACGGGAGCGGGCATGCCCGGCAGCCTAGGTTCGCCGCCGCGCGGGCGGATCAGCCCCGCGGCACGGCCGTCTCCCCCGCGGGGAGGAGGCCGTCGGCCGCGCGGACGGGGGCGCGGGCGACCCCCACGCGCCCGTCGGCGTCGAGCGCCACCTCCACGCGCACGCGCCACGCGTCCGACGTCGCGGGGAAGTCCGTCCGGGCGTGCCCGCCGCGCGACTCCTCGCGCGCCAGCGCGGCCTGCGTCAGCACGGTCGCGACCTGGTGGACGTTCGTGGTCTCCCACTCGGCGGTCTGCGGCGCCGCGAGCGCGCGGCCGTCGTCGTGCCGGCGGTGCGCGTCCGTCGGGACGGCCGCGAGCACGTCGGCCGCCCGGTGCAGGCCGTCCCCGGACCGGAGCACACCCGGCCCGTCGGTGGCGGCACGCTGCACGCGCGAGCGCGCCGCGGCTGCCACGAGGGCCGCGTCCCCGGGCCGCTCGACCGGGTCGCCGGGGGCGAGGAAGCCGCCCTCGAGGCGGGCGACGACGTCGCGCGCGGCACGGTGCGCGAACACCAGGCCCTCGAGCAGCGAGTTCGACGCCAGCCGGTTCGCGCCGTGCACGCCGGTGCACGCGACCTCCCCCACCGCGTACAGGCCGGGCACGGACGCCCGTCCGTCGAGGTCCGTGACGACGCCGCCCGAGTGGTAGTGCTGCGCCGGCGCGACCGGCACCAGGTCGGTCGTCAGGTCGATGCCGTGCTCGAGCAGCCGCGCGTGGATCGTCGGGAAGCGGCGGCGCAGGAAGTCGGCGCCGAGGTGGCGCGCGTCGAGCCAGACGTGGTCCGCGCCGGTGGCGGCGGTCCGGCGGACGATGGCGTGCGCGACGACGTCCCGCGGCGCGAGCTCGGCCAGCGGGTGCTCGTCCGGCATGAACCGGACGCCGTCGGTGTCGAGCAGGTAGGCGCCCTCGCCGCGCACGGCCTCCGAGACGAGCGTCAGCTGCCCCTTCACCCCGGAGCCGAGCCACAGCACCGTCGGGTGGAACTGCACGAACTCCAGGTCGCCGAGCCGCGCGCCCGCGCGCAGGGCCGCGGCGATGCCGTCGCCCGTCGCGAGCGCCGGGTTGGTCGAGGACCGGTACACCTGCCCGATGCCGCCGGTGGCGAGCACCACCGCCGGCGCCAGCGCCGCGCCGACGCCGTCGCGCGAGCCCTCGCCGATGACGTGCAGCGTGACGCCGCGGACCGGGCCGGGGGCGCCGTCGGGGCCCGGCGCCCCCGTCAGCACGTCCAGGACGAGCGCATGCTCGACGACCTCGATGCCCGGGTCGTCGCGCACCGCCTCGATCTGCGCGACGAGCGCGCGGGAGATCTCGGCGCCCGTCGCGTCGCCGCCGGCGTGCGCGATGCGGTCGGCGAGGTGGCCGCCCTCGCGGGTCAGGCTGATCGCGCCGTCGGGGCCCGTGTCGAACACCGCGCCGCGCGTGACGAGCTCGTGCACCCGCGCCGGGCCCTCGGTCACGAGCATCTCGACCGCGCGCGGGTCGCACAGGCCGGCGCCCGCGACGAGCGTGTCGCGCAGGTGCGCGGCCGGCGAGTCGCCCGGGTCGAGCGCCGCGGCGATGCCGCCCTGCGCCCACACCGTCGACCCGGACGACAGCACGTCCTTCGTCACGAGCAGCACGCGGCGCACGCGCGTCCGCAGCTCCAGCGCGGCCGTGAGCCCCGCGATGCCCGACCCGACGACCACGGCGTCGGCGCGGACGGTCCAGCCCGGGGCGGGTGCCGCCAGGCGGGTCGCGAGGTGCGTCACCGGGCGTCGACGGGCGGGGCGTCGGCGTCCGTGCCGTGCGGCTGCGTGCCGTGCGGCGCCGACGCGACGGCCGCGCGGCCCTCGCCGAACGGCAGGCCGCTCGGCACGAGCCCGGCCTCGGCCGTCCACGCGGGCGGCACCTGCCCCGGGTCCTCGTTCGTGTCGACGACCCGGTTGTCCGCGTCGACGAGCACGACGTGCGGCGTGTACGTGCGGGCCTCGGCGTCGGACATCGTGCCGTAGGCGATGACGATCACGACGTCGCCCGGGTGCACGAGGTGCGCGGCGGCGCCGTTGACGCACACCTGCCCCGACCCGGCCTCGCCCGCGATCGCGTAGGTGGTCAGGCGCGAGCCGTTGGTGACGTCGACGACGTCGACCTGCTGCCCGGGCAGCACGTCCGCCGCCGCGAGCAGGTCCGCGTCGACCGTGATGGAGCCGACGTAGTGCAGGTCCGCCGCCGTCACCGTGGCACGGTGGATCTTGCCGGTCATCATCGTCCGCCGGAGCGTCGTCATGCGGCACCCCCGGCCGTGGCCGCGGCCCGCAGGGCGACGGGCGCGTTGTCGATGAGGCGCGTCGCGCCGACGCGGGCGGCGACGAGCAGCAGGGCGTCGGACGTCGCGTCGTCGGCGTCCGCGAACGTCGCCGGGTCGACGAGGGCGACGTAGTCGACCGCGTCGTCGGCGGTCAGGGCCGCGTCGAGGGCCGCGCGGGCGGCGGTGCGGACCGCGTCGGGGCCGGCGTCGGCCGCGGCCGCGCCCGCCCGCAGCGCCGCGGACAGCCCGAGCGCGCGGGCGCGCTCCGCGGCGGACAGGTACGCGTTGCGGCTCGAGAGGGCGAGGCCGTCGTCCTCGCGGACGGTCGGCTCCGCGACGACCTCGACCGGGACGTCGAGGTCGCGCACCATGCGGCGCACGGCGGCGAGCTGCTGCGCGTCCTTGGCGCCGAACACCGCGACGTCGGGGCGCGTCAGGTGCAGGAGCTTGAGCACGACCGTGAGGACGCCGTCGAGGTGCCCCGGGCGCGCGGCGCCCTCGAGCACGTCGCCGAGGCGGCCGGCGCCGACGTGCACCACCGGGTCGCCGTCGGGGTAGACGACGTCGACGGTCGGCGCCAGCACGACGTCGCCCGCGCCGAGCAGGCCCTCGCCGGTCAGCAGCGCGAGGTCCCCGTCGAGGTCGCGCGGGTAGCGCGCGAGGTCCTCGGACGGGCCGAACTGCAGCGGGTTGACGAAGATCGTCACCACGACCGCGTCCGCGAGCTCGCGCGCGCGGCGCACCAGCGCGAGGTGGCCGTCGTGCAGCGCGCCCATCGTCATCACCACGGCACGCAGGTACGGGCGCCCGCCGGCCGGGTCGTCGACGGCGAGCGCCGCCTCGTCCTGCGCGTCGAGCGCGTCCTCGAGGGCCTCGCGGTCCTGCACCAGCACGGGACTGGTCGTCATGCGTCCTCCTGCGGCGACGTGCCGCCGTCGTCGTGCGCGTCGTCCTGCGCGTCGTCCTGCACCACCGCGCGCCGGGGGTCCGGGCCCGGGGCGGCGCCGGGGCCGTCCTGAGGGTCCAACACCCCGGGCGCCGCGTTGATGCCCGCGAGCGCGTCGAGCACCCGCTGGGCGTCCGCGGGCCCGAGCAGGCCGGCCGCGAGCGCGCGCGACGTGGCCGCGCGAGCCAGGGCACCGTACCCGCTCGGCACGTCGACCGCGCCGGTCGCGGCCCCCAGTGCGGCGAGCGTCACAGCGTGCTCCTGCACGGTCCCGGCGTCGCCGCGGCGGACCGGTCCCGTCAGCGCCGTGATCGCGCCCGGGCCGTCGCCGCCGCCGGCGTCCTCGGCGCGCAGGGCGCCGTCGAGCGCGGCGTCCAGCAGGGGCCGCAGCACACGCCCGGGCTCGCCGACCCCGGCCGCGCGCAGCGCCTGCGCGGCCTGCGCGACGAGCACGACGAGGTGGTTCGCCGCGTGCGCGAGCCCCGCGTGGTACAGCCCGCGCGCCTCCTCGGCGACGACGACCGGCTCGCCGCCGACCTCGACGACGAGCGCCTGGCCGATCGGCAGCACCGGGGCGGGCGCGGTCACCGCGAACGCGCAGCCGACGAGCCGGGCGAGGTCGAGCGACGTCCCGGTGAACGTCATGGCCGGGTGCAGCGCGAGCGGGATGACGCCCGCGGCGCGCGCCGGCGCGAGCACGTCCACGCCGAAGCGTCCGGACGTGTGCACGACGATCTGCCCGGGCTGCCAGCCGCCCGTCCCCGCGAGGCCGCGCACGAGCCCCGGCAGGGCGTCGTCCGGCACGGCCAGCAGGACGAGCTCGGCGCGGCGCACCACCTCCGGCACGTCGACGACCGGCACGCCCGGCAGGAGCGTCGACGCGCGCTCGCGCGACGCCTGCGACACCGCGCTGACCGCCACGACGGGGTGCCCGGCACCGCGCAGCGCGCTGCCGAGCACGGCCCCCACGCGGCCCGCCCCGACGACGCCGACCCCGAGGCGCCCCGGGCGGGCGGCGGGGTCGGCGCTCACCGCACGTCCCCGGGTGCGTCCGGTGCGTCCGGCGGCGGCACCCGGCCGGCGGCGGGCTCCACCACGCCGAGGGACGCGGGCGCGTGCGGCGCCTCCGCCGCGCGCATCCACAGCTCGGGTCCGGCGACCGCCCGCGCCTGCCGCGCGCGCTCGGCCTGCTCGCCGAGCAGGGCCCCGGCGACGGCGCCGTCGAGGTGCGCCACCTGCGGGCTGACCGGCCCGGGCGTCGAGTGCGCGACGAACGTCGCCACCCCCAGCCGCCGCTGCACCGGGCCCTGCGTCACCGCGAGGCTCTGCGTGCGCTCGTGCGGGACGACGACGACGGTCCGCCACCAGCGCCCCGACCGCATGACCAGCGCGGTGCGCGTGACCAGCACGCCGTGCCGGCGCCAGCCCAGCGGGTCCAGCCAGCGCGCACGCTCCGGCGCGGGCGTGAAGCCGCCCGCGTCGCCCTGGCCGTCGAACGCCGCGTCGAGGGCGCCGAGCGGGTCGTCCGTGCCGAGGTCCGGCAGCACCAGCCACAGCGCGACCGCCGCCTCCTGGCGCGTCGCGACCGGGTGCAGCACCGACTCGTTGGCCGCCTCGGCGCCGTAGCCGGCGACGTTCATCTCGACGCGCCACCAGTCGGGGCGCCGCCACAGCGGTCCCTGCGTGAGGCGCACCGCCTGCACGCGCCCCGGCGGCACGGTCTGCGTGCGCGTCTCCGTCAGGCCGTGCCGCAGCCGGATGCCGTCCGGCGACGTGGCCGCGCGGAACGTCGCCGCGACGTTGAGCCGTCCCCACACGTACCCGCCGACGCCCAGCGCGCCGGGCACCACGACGAACAGCGGCCCGACGTCACCCGTGACGACGACGGCGACGACCGCCGCGACGACCACGACGACGAACACCCACGGCGAGGCCGAGCGCAGGATGGAGCGGACCAGGCGCGGCATCGGCACGTCGTAGACCTGCTGCTCGGGTGCGGCGACGAAGGGCTGCGGCGCGGGGGCGCCGGTCCCGTCGGGCGTCGCGGGCGCCGCCGTCGCGCCGGGCGCCGTGCCGTCCGTCGGCGCGGCACCGGTGGACGTGCCGGCGGCGGTGCCGTGGGGCGTGCCGTCGGCGGTGCCGTCCCGGGCCGGGCCGACGCCGGTCGCCGCGCCCGTCGCAGCCGGGGCGCCGCCCGGCCGCAGGCCCGCCGACAGCGCGAGGATCTGCGCGCGCAGCTGCTCCGCGTCGGGCTCTCGCAGGAACGCCAGCTGCACGGCCGACCCGGTGCCGCCCGCGACCTCGAGGTTGAGCTGCGCGAGGCCCAGCAGGCGCGCGAGCAGCGGCTGCACGACGTCGACGGCCTGCAGCCGGTCCAGCCGCGCCTGGCGCTGCTGACGGAACAGCAGGCCCTGGCGCAGGTGCACCGCCTCGTCCGTTACCGCGAACCTCGTGACGCGCCACGCGAGCGCCGAGTACACGAACCCGACGAGCGCGACCACGAGCAGCACGCCCAGGATCGCGAGCCACGCCCGGCCCGGCCCGAGCCACTCCCCCAGGTCGCGCAGGTTGTCGGCCGCCTGGAACCCGATGGCCGCGACGAACGCGGCGAAGACCTTCCACCCGCGCAGCGCCGGCGTGACGGGGTGCATGCGGCGCCAGTCGTACGCGTCCTCCGGGGCCCGCTCCGGCACCGGGCGCAGGTCGGTGCTCACAGGCCCGCCAGCCGGGCCTCGCCGCGCGACGCCAGACGGTCGCGCAGGCGGGCCGCCTCCTGCGGGGGCAGGCCGGGGATGGTCGCGTCCGTGCCGGGGGCCGCGGTGTGCAGCTGCACGGTCGCGATGCCGAACCGGCGCTGCACCGGGCCGGCGCTCACGTCGACGTACTGCATGCGGCCGTACGGCACCACGACGAGCTGCCGGAACAGGATGCCGCGCCGGATCAGCAGGTCGTCGGCGCGCTCCGCGTACCCCAGCGCGCGCACCTGCCGGCGGACCAGCAGCGCCGGCCACAGCACCAGCACGGCGGCCACGGCGGGGAACACCCACACCCAGCCGACGCCGATCAGCCCGGCGACCAGTGCGAGGACCACGACGAGGCCGCCGCCCCACAGCGCGAGCATGAGCAGGCGCACCGTGGCCAGGCGCGTCGACACCGGCGTCCACGTGACGTCCGCGGGGTCGAACGGTCCGGCGGCGGGCGCGGGGACGGGCGCCGGGGTCTGGGTGGTCATGGCCACCATCCTGGCACCGGCGGGGTCCGCCCGGCTCCGTCCCGGGACGGAGCCCGGCTGCGTGCGGAGCCGCCGGGCGCGGGCCGGCCGGGCGCGGGGTCAGCCTGCGGTCGGGTCGGCGTCCGGCTCGGGGCGCCGCTCGGCGTCGCCGTCCGGCGGCGGCACGCGGCAGAAGTGCTCGACGACGAGCCCGACGGCGGCGAGCACCGCGGCGCCCAGCACGGCCAGGCCCGCCGCCCCCGCACGCCCGGGGTTGCCGGGCACGTCCGCGTCCGTGAGCAGCGACAGGGCCTGCCCGCCGTACCAGCCGACGAGCAGCGCGCCGGTGTAGCACGACGCCTTCGCGAGGACGGCCGTGCGGGCGGCGCGCAGCGGGCTCAGCGACGGGCGCCTGCCCTGCTGGTACTGCCGCACCGCCCACCCGAGCGCGAGCACGACGCCGGCGATGACCAGCTCCACCGCGACGACGAGCCACGGCACCTCCGGCGGCGTGCTCGCCCCGCGGCCGACCGTCATCTGCATGAGCCACCACGTCACCGCCGTGGCGGCGGCGGCGACCAGGAGCAGCGTCCGCAGGCGGGTGGCGGTCACGGGCGGTGCGCGTCCCCGCGCGGGTCGCCGGCCCACGGCCCCGGCGCGGGCGGCGGCGGCACCGCCGGCGACGTCCCCGTCACCGGCAGGAACGGGCGCGGGCCCTCCGGCGTGGCGGACGGGTCGACCGAGCCCACCGGGTCGAACGGGCTGGACGTCGCCGTCTGCGGGTGCGCGTCCTCGACGTGCGGGCGCACCGTCTGCCCGGCGTCGGGGCCGTCCGGCTCGGGGCTGGCCGCCGGCACGGGCGCCGTCAGCCAGTCGAGCGCCATCCACCGCACGCCGTCGCGGTCGGGCGCCGTCGCGGCGAGCTGCGCCACGGGGCCGCCGCCGAGCCCCGGCAGGACCGCCTCGGGGTCGACCTGCGCCCACGGCTCGAGCACGAACGCGCGCTCGTGGGCGCGCGGGTGCGGCAGCTCGAGGTCGTCCGTGACGGCGAGCGTCGTGCCGTGCACGACGATGTCGATGTCCAGCGTGCGCGGGCCCCAGTGCTCGAGCCGCTCGCGGCCGTGCCGCTGCTCGACCGCGTGCACCGCGCGCAGCAGGTCGCGCGGTGCGAGGGTCGTGCGCGCCAGGACGACCGCGTTGAGGTAGTCGGGCTGGTCCGGGCCGCCGACCGACGCCGTCCGCGCGAGCGGCGACACCGCGACGACGTCCAGCCCGGGGACGGCGGCCAGGTCGGACACCGCCTGGCGCAGCGTCTCCTGCGCCGGCCCGAGGTTCGCCCCCAGCGCGAGCACCGTCTCGACGGGCTGCGCGGGCGCCCGGTCGAGCTCGTCGGTGAGCACCTCGCCCTCGACGGCGTCGTCGTCGCGCACCGGCGGCATGACCTGCGTGCGCGGGTCGTCGAGCGGGTCCGCGCGACGGTCGTCGAGCGGGCGGTCGAGCGGTCCGTCGAGCGGCCCGTCGAGGGGCTCGCGCAGCGGCGGCAGGAACTGGGTGCGCGCCTCCGCGGCGTCGTCGTGCGCGGGGGCGCCGCCCTCGCCGGCGCCGGCGTGGTCGGGCTCGTGCCGCGCGGCGTGCAGCGGGAGCCCGGACGACGGCGACGCGACGGGCGGCCCCACGGGTGCGGGGGCACCGGGGCCGGGACCGGCCAGCGCGGCGCCCGCGCCGGCGGCCACGGCCGGCTGCACGCCCGTCGGCACGGCGCCCGTGGGCGCCCCGCCCATCACCAGCGGACGCGTGCCGTCGGGACCGCTGTCCGCACCGGCCGCGTGGCGGGCGGGCACGGCGGGCGGCTCGGTGGCGGGCGCGCCGGCCGGCCCCGCGGGGGGCGCGGCGAGCGGGTCGCCCGGCAGGTCGACCGGCAGCCCGGCCGGGTCGTGCGGCAGGTCCGCCGCCTCGGCGGTCACGTGGACGCCCGGCGGGGGCGTCACGGGCAGCGGCGCCGTCGGCGGGTGCGGCACGGCGGGCCGCGGCCCGGTGTCGGCGCGGCGGACCTCGCCGGAGCCGGGGCGGTACGGCTCGGCGGCAGGCAGCTTGGTGCGGTCGCGGCGGATGGAGACGACGACGTCGCCGAACGGCACGGTGATCGGCGCCTGCGGCTTGTGCACCGCCACGTCGACGGCGTGCACGTGCGGCTGCGCGAGCACGGTCGCCGCGATGCGCTCGGCCACGGTCTCGATCAGGTCGGCCGGGTCGCCCGCCAGCACGGCGGCGACGTGCTCCGCCAGCGTGCCGTAGTTCAGCGTGTGCGCGAGGTCGTCGGTCGCGGCGGCCCGGCGCGTGTCGAGGTGCACGACGACGTCCGCGACGAACGTCTGCCCCTCGCGCCGCTCGTGCGCGAACACCCCGTGGTACCCGGTCGCACGGATGCCGTCGAGCCGGATCTGGTCCAGCCGTCGTCCGCCGCCGTCCTGCACGTCGTCCTGCGCGCTCACCGCACTCCCTCCGGTCCGGGCGTCCTGCCCGCAGCATGCCCGACGCGCACCGTCGCGCGCCCGGCCTTCGTGGTCGTGGCCGCAGGGACGTCCGCCGCCGGGGCGGCCGCGGCCCGCCAGGCGGCGGCGACGCGCACGGCGTCCGCCGACGCGGCGACCTCGTGCACGCGCACCGCCCACACGCCGGCCGCCGCCGCGAGGGCCGTCACGGCCGCCGTGGCGTGGTCGCGCGCGGCCGGCGGCACGGGCTGCCCGTCGGCGCCGGCGAGCAGGTGCCCGAGGAAGCGCTTGCGGCTCGCGCCGACCAGCACGGGGAACCCGTCCGCCACGAGCTCCGGCAGGTGCGCGAGCAGCGGCCAGTTGCTCGCGCCGGTCTTGGCGAAGCCGAGGCCCGGGTCGAGCACGACCTGGTCGTCGCGCACGCCCGCGCCGCGCAGCGCCGCGACCCGGTCGGCCAGCTCGCGCCGCACGTCGGCGACCACGTCGTCGTACCGGTCGTGCGCGTCCATGACGTCCGCGTGCCCGCGCCAGTGCATCGCCACGTACGCGGCGCCCGTGCGGGCGACGACGGCGGCCATGCCGGGGTCGGCCATGCCCCCCGACACGTCGTTGACCAGCACCGCGCCCGCGTCGACGGCGGCCTCCGCGACCGACGCGCGCGTCGTGTCGACGCTGACGGCCGCCCCCTCGGCGACGAGCCGGCGGACCACGGGCAGCACGCGCGCGAGCTCCTCGTCGACCGGCACCCGGGCGGCGCCGGGACGGGTGGACTCGCCGCCGACGTCGAGCAGGTCCGCGCCCTGCGCGGCGAGCTCGACGCCGTGCGCGACGGCCGCGTCGGCGTCGAACCAGCGCCCGCCGTCGGAGAACGAGTCGGGGGTGACGTTGACGACGCCCATGACGAGCGTGCGCCCCGGCGCGCGCAGCGCCGCCGGGAGGGCGGTCAGCCGCTCGTCGCCGGGCACGGTGCCGCCGCGCTCAGCGCCCGGCGACGAGGCTCATCGCCTCGGCGCGCGTGGCGACGTCGCGCATCTGGCCGCGCACCGCCGACGTCACGGTGCGCGAGCCCGGCTTGCGCACGCCGCGCATCGACATGCACAGGTGCTCGCACTCCACGACGACGAGGACGCCGCGGGGCTCCAGGACCTCGACGAGCGCGTCGGCGACCTGCGACGTGAGCCGCTCCTGCACCTGCGGCCGGCGGGCGTACACGTCGACGAGCCGCGCGAGCTTGGACAGGCCGGTGATGCGGCCGTGCTCGCCGGGGATGTAGCCGACGTGCGCGACGCCGTGGAACGGCACGAGGTGGTGCTCGCACGTGGAGTACACCTCGATGTCGCGCACGAGGACCATCTCCTCGTGCCCGAGGTCGAACGTCGTCGTCAGGACGTCGCGCGGCTCCTGGTACAGGCCGGCGAAGATCTCGCGGTACGCGCGGGCGACGCGGCCCGGCGTCTCGCGCAGGCCCTCGCGGTCCGGGTCCTCGCCGACGGCGAGCAGCAGCTCGCGGACCGCCCGCTCGGCGCGCGCCTCGTCGAACGGACCGACGGCGCGACCGGCACCGCGGCCGGTCTCGCCGATCGGCACGATCACCGAGTCCGGGTCCCGCTGCGCCACGTCCGCCTCCGCCCCGTCGACCTGCAGCTCGTCCGTCACGTCAGTGCTGCCCGCCCGTGTCCGGCGTCTGGCCCGGCGGGACCTCCACGACGACGGTCGCGGGGCGCTCGTCGTTCGCGGCGGCCGCCTCGTCCTGCGGCACCACCGGGTGGCCGTTCTGCGCGGCCTTCTCGGCCGGCGTCAGCACGGGCCCGCGGTCGCTGACCGAGCGGTCGTCGCCCGAGATCCACACGTCGCGCGGGGGGCGCTTCGTGATCGGCCGGAAGATCTCGGCCAGCTGCTCGCCGTTGAGGGTCTCCTTCTCGAGGAGCTCCAGCACCAGGTGGTCGAGCACGTCGCGGTACTCGACCAGGACGTCGCGCGCCTCGTCGTGCGCCCGCTCGATGAGCGCCCGCACCTCGAGGTCGATGGCCGCGGCCACGTCCTCCGAGTAGTCGCGCTGGTGGCCGACGTCGCGGCCGAGGAACATCTCGCTCGACTCCTGACCGAGCTTGATCGAGCCGATCCGGGCGCTCATGCCGTACTGCGTGACCATCTTGCGGGCCGTCGACGTGGCCTTCTCGATGTCGTTGCTCGCGCCCGTGGTCGGGTCGTGGAACACGAGCTCCTCCGCGACGCGGCCGCCCATGGCGTACGCGAGCTGGTCGAGCAGCTCGTTGCGCGTCGTGGAGTACTTGTCCTCCATCGGCATGACCATCGTGTACCCGAGGGCGCGCCCGCGGGGCAGGATCGTCACCTTCGTCACCGGGTCGGTGTACCGCATCGCGGCCGCCACCAGGGCGTGCCCGCCCTCGTGGTACGCGGTGATCTTCAGCTCCTTGACGTTCATCACGCGGGTCCGCTTCTGCGGGCCGGCGATGACGCGGTCGATCGCCTCGTCGAGCGCGGCGTCGTCGATCACCTGGGCGCTGCGGCGTGCCGTGAGCAGCGCGGCCTCGTTCAGCACGTTGGCCAGGTCGGCACCGCTGAACCCGGGGGTCCGGCGGGCGACGACGGCGAGGTCGACGCCGGGCGCCATCGGCTTGCCCTGCGCGTGGACCTTGAGGATGTGCTCGCGACCCTTGAGGTCGGGCGGCTCGACCGCGACCTGGCGGTCGAAGCGGCCCGGGCGCAGCAGCGCGGGGTCGAGGATGTCGGGGCGGTTCGTCGCCGCGATGAGGATGACGTTCGTCTTGACGTCGAACCCGTCCATCTCGACGAGCATCTGGTTGAGCGTCTGCTCGCGCTCGTCGTGCCCGCCGCCCAGGCCGGCGCCGCGGTGGCGGCCGACCGCGTCGATCTCGTCGACGAAGATGATCGCCGGCGAGTTCTCCTTGGCCTGCTGGAACAGGTCGCGCACGCGGCTGGCGCCGACGCCCACGAACATCTCGACGAAGTCCGAGCCGGAGATCGAGTAGAACGGCACGCCCGCCTCGCCCGCGACGGCGCGCGCGAGCAGGGTCTTGCCGGTCCCGGGCGGGCCGTAGAGCAGCACGCCCTTGGGGATCTTCGCGCCCACGGCCTGGAACTTGGCCGGCTCCGCGAGGAACTCCTTGATCTCCTGCAGCTCCTCGACCGCCTCGTCGACGCCCGCGACGTCCGCGAACGTCACCTTCGGCGACTCCTTGCTTACGAGCTTGGCCTTGGACTTGCCGAAGCTCATGACGCGCGAGCCGCCGCCCTGCATGTTCGACATCAGGAACCAGAACAGCGCCAGGATGATGACGAACGGCAGGAGGATGCCGAGCAGGCTGCCCCACCACGACGGCTGCGGCACCTTCGACGTGAAGCCCTCGGCGGGGTCGGCGGCGGTGACCGCCTCGACGACCTGCTCGCCCTGCGGCGTCACGTAGAAGAAGTAGACCTGCGTGCCGAGGTCGGTGTCCTCGTCGGGCTGGTACGCCTCGGTCAGCGTGAGGTCGACGCGCTGCGTCCCCTCCGTGATGAGGACCTGCTCGACCTTGCCGTCCTCGAGGAGCTCGAGGCCGGTCGAGGTGTCGACCTGCTGGACGCTGGGCATGCGCAGCATGCTGAGGGCGACCACCGTGAGGACGATGGCCAGCGCGACCCAGACCAGGGGGCCGCGGACGAGACGCTTGAGGTTCATGGGCGATCGGGGCCTGCGCCCCTCATCCTCCGCTCGCAGGGACTTCCGGCCCACGACGGTACACGGCGGCACTGGACGTTCCCTGGGTGTTCGCCCAGGGCACAGCCGGGTGCGCGCCGGCGTCCGCGGTGGTCAGGAGCCGTAGACGTGCGGGGCGAGCGTGCCGACGAACGGCAGGTTCCGGTACCGCTCGGCGTAGTCCAGGCCGTACCCGACGACGAACTCGTTGGGGATGTCGAAGCCGACGTACCGCACGGGCACCTCGACCTTCGCGGCGTCGGGCTTGCGCAGCATCGTCGCGATCTCGACGGACGCCGGCCCGCGCGAGCGCAGGTTCGACAGCAGCCAGCTCAGCGTCAGGCCCGAGTCGATGATGTCCTCGACGATGAGCACGTGCTTGCCGGTGAGGTCGGTGTCGAGGTCCTTGAGGATCCGCACCACGCCGGACGACTTCGTGCCCGACCCGTAGGACGACACCGCCATCCAGTCCATCGCGACCGGCACGCGCACGCGCCGCGCGAGGTCCGCCATGACCATGACCGCGCCCTTGAGCACGCCGACCAGCAGCACGTCGCGGCCCGCGTAGTCCGCGTCGATCTGCGCCGCCATCTCGTCCAGCCGGGTGTGCAGCTGGTCCTCGCTCAGCAGCACCCGCTCGAGGTCGTCGCCCATGTCCGACGCGTCCACGTCCCACTCCCGCCCGTCGCGCTCGTCCTGCTCGTGGCCGGCCGGCTCCCCGGGCGCGCGGCGCGCGGGGGCCGGCGCCTGGGCGCCGAGCCGGCCGAGGTAGAGCCTGCCACACGCACGCCGGGCCGCCCGCGCCCCCGGCAGGTGCGCGTCGCCCTGGCCGTGCCAGTCGGTGACGAGCGCGTCGACGGCCAGCACGTGGCGGCGCGCCAGCGACCCGGCCGGGACGCCCGCGCGCACGGCGGCGGCGTGCAGCGCGCGGCGGCGCACCGCCGGCGGCGCGGCGGCGAGGACGGCGACGTCGAGGACGACGACGGGCCCCTCCGTGCCGAGGTCCGGGGCGGCGCCGGCGGCGTCGGCGCTCACGTCCGCGGCGCGCAGGAGGTCGTCCGCGAGCCCGTCGAGCGCGTCGGCCGACTCCGCGAGCGCGTCCGCGGTGCGCGCGAGCGCCTGCGCGACGCCCGGGCCGAGGACGTCCTCGAGCAGCGGCAGGACGTCCCGGCGGACGCGGCTGCGCAGCGGGAGGGCGTCCGGGAGGCCGTCCACCCGGTCGTCCGCGCGCCCGTTCGTCGGGTCGTGCCACGGCACGAGGCCCTCGGCGGCGCAGGCCTCCTCGGTGGCCGTGCGGCGCAGGGCCAGCAGGGGCCGGCGCAGGAGCCCGCGCACGGGGCGCATGCCGGCGAGCGCCCGCTCCCCCGACCCGCGGGCCAGCGCGAGCAGGACCCCCTCGGCCTGGTCGTCGAGGGTGTGCCCGAGCAGCACGGCGACGGCACCCGTGCGGCGCGCGACGTCGTCGAGCGCGGCGTACCGGGCGGTGCGGGCGGCCGCCTCCGGGCCGCCGTCGGCGCCGACGGCCACCCGCACGACGTGCACGGGGTCGAGGCCGAGCCCGCGGCACGCGGCCGCCGCGGCGTCGGCGACCGCCGCGGAGCCCGCCTGCAGCGCGTGGTCGACGACCGCCGCCCCCGCCACCAGCGGCGCGCCCTGGCGCGCCCGGCGGCGCGCCTCGGACGCGAGCCCGGCGGCCAGGGCGAGCGAGTCCGCACCGCCGGAGCACGCGACGAGCACCGTGGCGCCCGCGGGCACGTCGGCGAGCGCACGCCGCACCGCCGTGCGCACGGCGGCGACGGCGGGAGCGGGTCCGCTCACCCGCCGCTCACCCGTGCACGCGGCGGACCCACGCGGCCGGGTCGCCGATCTCCGCGAGCGTCGGCAGCGACGTCGGCCCCGACCAGACGGCGTTGAGGCCGTCCGCCCCGGCGCGGCGCCGCACGCCGCGGACGAACGCGGCGCCGTCGCGGTACTGCGCGAGCTTGAGGTCCAGGCCCAGCAGGCGGCGCAGCACGCGCTCGACGCCGCCGGCGCGCGCCGCCTGGTCGCGCCGGCGCTCGAACGCCCGGCGGATCGCCCGCACCGACGGCACGACGCGCGGGCCGACCTCGTCCATCATCACGTCGGCGTGCCCCTCGAGCAGCGCCATGACGCCGCTGACCTCGTCGAACACCGCGCGCTGGCGGGGGCTGAGCACGTGCAGCACGCCGCCGGACCCCTCCGGGCCGGTGAGCCCGCGCGCGACCGCGGACAGCAGGTCGTCCAGGCGCGGCCCGGCGGGACGGGCCGCGCGCGCGTCGCCCGGGCGGGGCGTCAGGTCGGCGAGGTCCGACAGGAGCGCCGCCGACCGCGCGCGCAGGTGGCCCGCGAGCCACGGCGCGGCGGCGAACTGCAGCGCGTGCGTCTGCTCGTGCAGCGACACCCACAGGCGGAAGTCGTGCGGGTCGACGCCCAGCGCCCGCTCGACCTGCAGCACGTTGGGCGCGACGAGCAGCAGCCGCCCCGGCTCCCCGGGCGCGGCCGTGAACGGGTCGAACTGGCCGAGCACCTTGCCCGACAGCAGCGCGAGCACGCCGCCCGCCTGCGCGGCCGCGGCGAGCCGGGCGGCGTCCGGCACCTCGACGGCCGAGCCGTCGCTGCGGCGCGCCAGCGGGGCGGCCATCACGGCGAACATCTCGGCGTTCGCGCGGGCCCAGCGGGGCCGGTCGACGACGACGACGCGCGCCACGTCCTCGGGCCGGCGGCCGTCGGCGGGCGTCATGCCGGTCGCGTCGACGACGTGCCGTGCGGCGACGTCGGCGGACGTGCGGAGCTCGGCGACGAGCGCCTCGAGGGTGGCGCGGTCGGCGACCGGCCCGGGTGCGGCGAGCCGCCCGGCGACGCGGGCGGCCGCGTACCAGTCGACGGGTCCGGTCGTGGCGGGGTCCATCGGGTCACGGTAACCCCGCGCGCCCGCGCCGGCGGGGCGCCCGTCGTCGGCCGTCAGCGGCAGCCGCAGCCCGCGAGCGCGGTGACGAACCCGTCGACCGCCTGCCGCGCCGCGCCCTGCCCGACCCCCGGCGTCTGGTCGGCCATGACGACGAAGACCAGCTGGCGGCGCTGCGCGTCGAGCAGCGTGCCGGCCAGCGACGTCACGCCCGGCAGGCTGCCCGTCTTGGCGCGCACGAGGCCGCGCGCGGGCGACGTGGTGAACCGGTCGCCGAGCGTGCCGCTCAGCCCCGCGACCGGCATGCCGGTGGCCACGTCGCGCAGGCGCGGGTGCGCGGGGTCGGTGGTGAGGCGGGCGACGTCCGCGAGCAGCGTCGGCGACAGCGACGAGCTCACGGCCAGGCCCGACGCGTCGACGAGGCGCGCGCCGGACACGTCGACGCCGAGCGCGCCGACCGCCCGCAGCACGGCCTGCGTGCCGCCGTCGAAGCTGCCGGGCAGGCCGGCGTCCACGGCGACGAGCCGGGCGACCACCTCGGTGACCGTGTTCTCCGACGTGTCGAGGAAGAAGTGCGTGACGTCGGCGAGCGGGGCCGACTCGACGCGCGCGAGCTCGGGCCCGTCGGCGGGCTCGGTCACGCGCGTCGGCCGCCCCTCGACCGTGATCCCGACCTCCGCGAGCCGCGCCGCGAAGATCTCCGCCGCCGCGAGCGACGGGTCCGCCGCGCGCGGCGCGATCGGCCCCGGCCGCAGCTTCGCCAGGTCCACCATGAGCGGCGTGATCGGCGCCGTGAAGCCCATGTCGACGTAGTCGGGGTCCCACGTCGGGTGCTCGGCCGGGCCCGAGAACAGCGTGTCGTCGACCACCAGGCGGACCGACGTCGTCCCGCGCAGCGCGAGCGCGTCGGCGGTGCGGCGCGCGAGGTCCGCCATGCCCGCCCGTCCCTCGACCGCGTCCGGGTCGCCGACGCCCGCCGAGAGCAGCACGTCGCCGCCGCCCACGAGCGCGATGCGGTCGCCGTCGAGCGCGAGCACGCGCGTCGGCAGGGTCGCCTCGGGGTCCAGCTCCGCGAGCGCCGCCACGCCCGTGAGCAGCTTCGCCGTCGACGCCGGCACGCGGCCCGCGTCGGGCTGGTGGGCGCCGAGCACGTCGCCCGTGAGCTGGTCCACCACGACGACGCCGGCCGACGGGCCCATCCGCGGGTCCGCCACCAGGCCGTCCACCAGCGCCTGCACCGCGGCCGACGACGGCGGCGGGACCTGCGCGTCGAGGTCCGCGAGCGCCCGCGGCACCACCGCCGGCGGCAGCGCGCCGGGGGCCGTCGGGAACGGCGCCGGGTCCGGCGCCGGCGGCGCCAGGGTCACGATCCCGGGGACGACGTCGTGCGCGTCGGCCGTCGCGTACGCCCCCGCGCCGAGCACGGCGACGAGCGCGACGGTGCCCGCCACGCGGCCTGCTGTGGTCATCGTCACCCGTCCTGCCCCACGGGGCTCGGTACCGCCCCGCCGGTGCGCCACACTACTGTCCTGAGCAAGGGCGCCCGGGGAGACGACGCGCCACGGCCACCGGCGTCCCCACGAGGGCCGGCGGGTGGGGACGTGTGGAGGAAGCACTGTGGAGTTCGACGTCACGATCGAGATCCCCAAGGGGCAGCGCAACAAGTACGAGGTCGACCACGCGACGGGGCGCATCCGCCTCGACCGCATGCTCTTCACCTCGACGCGCTACCCCGACGACTACGGGTTCATCGAGGGCACCCTCGGTGAGGACGGCGACCCGCTCGACGCGCTCGTGCTCCTGGAGGAGCCGACGTTCCCGGGCTGCCTGATCCGCTGCCGCGCACTCGGCATGTTCCGCATGCGCGACGAGGCCGGGGGTGACGACAAGGTGCTGTGCGTCCCGACGGGCGACCAGCGCGCCGCCTGGCGCCAGGACATCGACGACGTGTCCGACTTCCACCGCCTCGAGATCCAGCACTTCTTCGAGGTCTACAAGGACCTCGAGCCCGGCAAGTCGGTCGAGGGCGCCCACTGGGTGGGCCGCGCCGAGGCGGAGGCCGAGATCGAGCGCTCGCGCCAGCGCGCCATCGACACCGGGTACGACACCGGCCACTGAGGCAGCCGCGCCGCCCGAGGCACCTGCCGGCCGACGACGCCACGACGCCCGGTCCGCCCACCCCGAGGGGTGCGGCGGGCCGGGCGTCGTCGTGCGTGCGGCGCCGCGTCTGCGGCGCCGGGTCGGCCGACCTCAGGGGCGACCGGCGAACGGCATCGTGCCCGACCAGCGCATCGACACCTGGCGCAGCGGCACGCCGGGCTTCGACGCCTCGACGATCTGGCCGTTGCCGGCGTAGATCGCGACGTGCGTGATCGAGTCGGGGTTGTTCGGGTTGCTGCCCCAGAAGACGAGGTCGCCCGGGCGCAGCTGGTCGTACGAGATCTTGAGGACCTGCTTGTACTGGTCGCGCGACGTGCGGTTGAGACCCACGCCCGCGGACCGCCACGCGCCCGACGTCAGGCCAGAGCAGTCGTAGCCGCCGGGGCCCGTGCCGCCCCACACGTACGGGAGGCCGATCTTGCCCTGCGCCCACGCGACGGCCGCCGCGCCGGCGGCGGCCGAGCCGCGGGAGGTGCCGGTGCCGAGGCCGTACGGCGCGCTGGGGGCGGGCGCGGGCTTGGCGGGGGCCGGTGCGGGGGCGGGCGCCGGGGCGGGGTTGGCCGGTGCCGGGTTCGCGGGTGCCGGCGCGGGGTTCGCGGGCGCCGGGTTGGCGGGCGCCGGGTTGGCGGGCGCCGGGTTGGCAGGCGCGGGGTTGGCCGGCGCGGGGTTGGCCGGCGCCGGGTTCGCGGGCGCCGGGTTGGCCGGCGCGGGGTTGCCCGCGGCGCCGCCGCCGCCGGACGGCGCCGAGGGGACGCTCACCGGGCGCAGACGCTCCGCCTGGGCGGCGGCCTCCGCGCGGGCGCGGCGCTCGGCGTCGAGGGCGTCCTGGCGGGCGCGCTCGACCTCGGCGCTCGTCTGGCGGGCCGCGGCGAGGGCGGCGATGAGGCCCTCGCGCTCGGCCTGCCCGGCGGTCAGGGAGGCGTCCGCGGCGGACTGCGCGTCCTCGGCGGCGGCGAGCGCGTCCTCGGCGCCGGCCGCGGCGGTCTCGGCGGCGGCGGCGGCCTGCGTCGACCGCTTCTGCATCGTCTCGGCGACGAGCATCGCGGCCGTGAACTCCTGCACCGCCTCGTCGGCCTTGCCGGTGGCACGGTTCAGCGCGGTGGAGCGGCGGGCGACGTCCTGGAAGCCGTCGGCCGACAGCACGGCCTCCAGCGCCTCCACCGACCCGCCGGACCGGGCGAGCTGGCGCGCGACCGCGACGAGCCGCTGCCGCGCATCCTCGGCGCGCGTGCCGGCCTCCTCCGACCGGGCGGCCGCCTCGGCGGCACGGGTCCGGGCGGCGTCCGCGTCCGCCAGCGCCTGCGCGTAGTCCTCGCCGGCGCGCTGGACGGCGACCTCGGCGGCGTCGGCCGACGCGGCGAGCTCGGCGAGCCGGACCTCCATCTGCGCGACGGAGCGCTGCGCCTGCCCGACGGCGGCGCGGGCGTCCCGGACGTCCTCCTGGCTGGGCGCGGCACCGGCGAGGCTCGCGGGCGAGGCGACCAGGCCGAGCGTCAGCAGGCCGACCGGGGCGACGCCGAGCAGCCGGCGGTGGCGCACCCACGCGGAGGGGCGGCGTCCCGTCGCGGGGACGTCGCCGGAGGTCCGGGGGGCGGTCGCGGGGAGGCCCGCGGGACCGTCGGCACGGGTCGTCGCCCGCTGCTGCTCGTCACGCACGTCGGCGACGCTACCTGCGCGTTCCCCAGGAATGAACACCTGTCACACAGGTCCCAGAAGTCACACCGCTGTGGTTCGGGAGGAACCCGGACAGACCTGCTCGGCCGACCGGGTGAACCGTCTCACGCGGTACGCCCGGCACCCGTGGACCGGGCGTCCGGACGGCCGCCGACCCACCCTCCGACGTCGAACCGGCGGTTCCACACCCATCGGCAGCCGACCTGCTGCACAACAGCCGGTTCACCATGGCCGACCGGTCCGGGAGGGACGACGAGCTGCCACGGCCGCCCGTCGTCCGTGCACCGCGAGGTCGCCTGCCCGGCGGTGAGGTCGCCGGTCCCGACCGGCGACCTCGGCGTCGAACCGGCGAAGTCGGCGGTGGAGTCGGGTGGGCGGGTGGAGGGCGGCGACGTCGGCGGGAGGGACGCCGGCGCGCGCCGCCGCGGACGGGTTCGTCCCGGTGGACGAGACGCGCGTACCGGTGGGCGGGACGGGCGGCCTACTCTCGGACGCATGTCCCGCCGAATGTGTCGCTGACCCAGCGCACGCTCGGCCGTACCCGCGGCCGGTCGCCTCGCAGCGACCGCCGCCGAGCCCCGGCTCGTCCCGTGCGCACCATCCCCCCGCGGGGCGGGCGACGGCTGCGCGCTCCCCGGGTGTCCCCCGCCCCGACCGCCGACCCCGGCGCCGTCCCCAGGAGCCCGACATGAGCAACGAGAGCTGGAGCTTCGAGACCCGTCAGATCCACGCGGGCCAGACCCCCGACGCCGCGACCGGCGCCCGCGCCCTGCCGATCTACCAGACGACGTCCTTCGTCTTCGACTCGGCCAAGCAGGCCGCCGACCGGTTCGCGCTCGCCGAGCTCGGCCCGATCTACACGCGCATCGGCAACCCCACGCAGGAGGTCGTCGAGAACCGCATCGCCGACCTCGAGGGCGGCGTCGGCGCGCTCCTCGTCGCGTCCGGCCAGGCGGCGGAGACGCTCGCGATCCTCAACGTCGCCGAGGCCGGCGACCACGTCGTCGCCAGCCCGTCCCTCTACGGCGGCACGTACAACCTGCTGCACTACACGCTGCCGAAGCTGGGCGTCGAGACGACGTTCGTCGCCGACCCGCACGACCCGCAGGCGTGGCGCGACGCCGTCCGCCCGAACACCAAGCTGTTCTTCGCCGAGACGATCCCGAACCCGCGCTCCGACGTCCTCGACATCGAGGCGGTCGCGGGCGTCGCGCACGAGGTCGGCGTGCCGCTCGTCGTCGACAACACGGTCGCGACGCCGTACCTCGTCAACCCGCTGCAGTGGGGCGCGGACGTCGTCGTGCACTCCGCGACCAAGTACCTCGGCGGGCACGGGACCGCCATAGGCGGCGTGATCGTCGACGGCGGCACGTTCGACTACGCGCAGCACCCCGAGCGGTTCCCCAACTTCAACCAGCCGGACCCGTCGTACCACGGGCTCGTGTTCGCACGGGACCTGGGCGTGGGCGGCGCGTTCGGCGCGAACCTGTCGTACGTGCTCAAGGCGCGGGTGCAGCTGCTGCGCGACCTCGGCGCCGCGATCAGCCCGTTCAACGCGTTCCTCATCGCGCAGGGCATCGAGACGCTGTCCCTGCGGCTCGAGCGGCACGTCGCCAACGCGCAGAAGGTCGCCGAGTGGCTCGAGGCGCGCGAGGACGTCGTGCGCGTGCACTACGCGGGCCTGGAGTCCAGCCCGTGGCACGCGAACCAGCTGAAGTACGCTCCCCGGGGCGCCGGTGCGGTCCTCGCGTTCGAGCTCGAGGGCGGGTCGGCGGCCGGTCAGGCGTTCGTGTCGGCGCTCGAGCTGCACTCCAACGTCGCCAACATCGGCGACGTGCGCTCGCTCGTCATCCACCCGGCGTCGACGACGCACAGCCAGCTCACCCCGCAGGAGCAGGAGCTGTCCGGCGTCACGCCGGGGCTCGTCCGCCTGGCCGTCGGCATCGAGCACGTCGACGACATCCTGGCCGACCTGGACGCCGGCTTCCGCGCCGCCAAGGGCGCCTGAGCGACCGCCACCCCGAGGAGCCCCACCGCATGACGACGCCCCGCCCCCGCCCCGGCACGCCCGCCCCGCACGACGCGTCCTCCGGACCCGTCGTGCCCGGCGGTGCGCTGCCGGGCGGCGGCGCGGTCGACGTCCCCGGAGTCGCGGCCGTCCCGGGTGTCGGGCGGCGCACCCGCCGCGGCGCGACCCTCGGCTCGCGCCGCCCGGCGACCGGCAGCCCCGTGCCCGCGACCGCCGCGTGGCGCGACGGGGACCCGGTGGGGCGCCGGCAGTTCGCCGACCTCGGCCCGTTCGCCCTCGAGTCGGGCGGGCGCCTGCCGGCGGTGCGCCTCGCGTACGAGACGTGGGGCGAGCTCGACGAGGACGGCGGCAACGCGGTGCTCGTGCTGCACGCCCTCACCGGCGACTCGCACGTGACCGGCCCGGCCGGCGAGGGGCACCCGACGGCGGGCTGGTGGCAGTCGATGGTCGGCCCCGGCGCGCCGATCGACACCGACCGCTGGTTCGTCGTCGCCCCGAACGTGCTGGGCGGCTGCCAGGGGTCGACGGGCCCGGCGTCCACCGCGCCCGACGGCCGCCCCTGGGGCAGCCGGTTCCCGCTGCTGACCGTGCGCGACCAGGTCGCGGCGGAGGTCCGGCTCGCGGACCTGCTCGGCATCGACCAGTGGGCGCTCGTCATCGGCGCGTCGATGGGCGGGCTGCGCGTGCTGGAGTGGGCGGCGTCCGCGCCGGAGCGTGTCGAGGCGTTCGCCGCGATCGCGACGTGCGCGCAGACCAGCGGCGACCAGATCGCCGGGTTCCACACGCAGCTGAGCGCGATCCGCGCGGACCCGCGGTACCGCGACGGCGACTACTACGACGCCGCCGCCGGCGACGGCCCGCACGTGGGGCTCGGCATCGCGCGGCAGATCGCGCACCAGACGTACCGGTCGGCGGCCGAGCTCGACGAGCGGTTCGGGCGCATCCCCCAGGGGGCTGAGGACCCGCTCGAGGGCGGCCGGTTCGCGGTGCAGTCGTACCTCGACCACCACGGCGACAAGCTGGCCCGGCGGTTCGACGCCAACACCTACGTCACGCTGACGCGGTCGATGATCACGCACGACCTCGGCCGCGACCGCGGCGGCGTCGAGGCGGCGCTCGCGCAGGTCACCGCGCGCGGGCTCGTCGTCGCCGTCGACTCCGACCGGCTGTTCCTGCCCGCGCAGTCCGAGCGCGTCGCGGCCGGCGTGCCCGGCGCCGGGCCGGTCCGGTACGTGCGCTCGCCGCACGGCCACGACGGCTTCCTCATCGAGGAGGACCAGGTGGGGGCGCTCGTCACCGACTTCCTGCGCGAGGGCGCGACGCACCGCTGACCCCGGTCGCGCGCCGGCCGCTAGCGTGACGGCATGCTGAGCGCCCGCGTCACCGCGTTCTCCGCCGACGACCCGCTGTCGGGCCTGGTCGTCGGGGACGCCCCCGCGCCCGACGTCGTCGCCGACCCGCCCGCCGGCTGGACGACCGTCGACGTGCGGGCCGCGTCGCTCAACCACCACGACCTGTGGTCGCTGCGGGGCGTCGGCCTGCGCGCCGAGCAGCTGCCGATGGTGCTCGGCACCGATGCGGCCGGGGTGACCGCGGACGGGCGCGAGGTCGTGGTGCACGCGGTCGTCGGCGGGCCCGACGGACGCGGCGTCGACCCCGACGAGCCGCGCACGCTGCTGTCCGAGCGGTACCCCGGCACGCTGGCCGAGCACGTCGCGGTGCCCGCGTGGAACGTCGTGCCGAAGCCGCCCGAGCTGACGTGGGTCGAGGCGGCGTGCGTGCCGACGGCGTACCTGACGGCCTACCGCATGCTGTTCCGGTCGGGCGGCGCGCAGCCCGGGCAGCGCGTCCTGGTGCAGGGCGCCGGCGGCGGGCTGGCGGTCGCGGCGGTGCAGCTCGGCGCCGCGGCGGGGCTCGAGATGGTCGTGACCGGCCGGGACGCGGGCCGGCGCGAGCGGGCGCTGGCGCTCGGGGCGGCCGCCGCGGTCGAGCCCGGGGCGCGCGCCGGACGCTTCGACGTCGTCCTCGACAGCGTCGGGAAGGCCACGTGGGAGCACTCCGTGCGCTCGGTGCGGCCCGGCGGGTGCGTCGTCGTGGCCGGCCTCACGTCCGGCGACCCCGCCCCCGCCTCGCTGACCCGCGTCTTCTTCCAGGAGATCAGCGTCGTGGGCGCGACGATGGGCACGCGCGACGAGCTCGGGCAGGTGCTCGCGTTCCTCGCGCGGACGGGCGTGCGCCCCCTCGTCGACTCGACGTACCCGCTGGCGCGCACCGCTGACGCGCTGGGCCGGATGTGGCGGGGCGAGCAGTTCGGCAAGATCGTCCTCGAGGTGTGAGGCAGAGGTCGGAGGGACCGGACGGGGGTGGACGTGGAGCCGACGACGGGCACGCCGTCCGCCGCGCCCGTCCCCGCCGCGCCGGTGCCCGCCGCGCCGGTGCCCGCCGCGCCCGAGGTGCCGGCCGGCACCGCGCCGCCCGCGTGGACGTCCGACGGCCTGCGCGCCGACCGGTGGACGCCCGACGTGCTCGGCGACGGCTTCGAGGCCCGGCTGCTGCCGCTCGCCGACGACGACGAGGGGCCGGTCGTCGCCACGCTCGTCCGGTACGTGCCCGACCCCGCGGTGCGCCCCGCGCGCGCCGTGCTGTACGTGCACGGGTGGTCGGACTACTTCTTCCAGGCGCCGCTCGCGCAGTACTGGCACGGGCTCGGCGCCGCCTTCTACGCGCTCGACCTGCGCAAGTACGGCCGGTCGCTGCGGCCGCACCAGACCCCCGGGTACGTCGACGACCTGCGCACCTACGACGAGGAGATCGCCGCGGCGCTGCGCCGGGTGCGGGCCGAGCTCGGCCCCGTCGCGCGCGTGGTGCTCATGGGCCACTCGACCGGCGGGCTGACGCTGTCGCTGTGGGCGGCGCGGCACCCCGGCACGGTCAGCGGGCTCGTCCTCAACAGCCCGTGGCTCGAGCTGCAGGGGTCGGCCGTCGCACGGCACGTCAGCGCGCCGGCGATCCACCAGATCGCGCGGTTCCAGCCGCGCGCGCCGCTGCCCAACATCGACCCCGGCTACTACGCGCGCACCATCGCGGCCGCGACGGGCGGCGAGTGGACCGTCGACGACCGGTGGCGCCCCACGCCGTCGTTCCCCGTGCGCGCCGGGTGGCTGCGGGCGGTCATCGCCGGGCACGCGACGGTCGCGCGCGGCCTCGCGATCGACGTGCCGGTGCTGACCGCGCTCTCGTCCCGCACGCTCATCAGCCCGCGCTGGACCGACGACATGCGCTCCGCCGACGTCGTCCTCGACACCGAGGCCATCGCGCGCCGCACCGTGCACCTCGGGCCGGTCAGCACGCTCGTGCGCATCCCCGGCGGCATGCACGACCTCACCCTGTCGGCGCGCCCCGCGCGCGAGCGGTTCTACGCGGAGGTCACCCGCTGGCTCACGGCGTACGGGTGGGGCTGACGGGCGCCCGCCGCACGCCGGCCGGGACGCGACCGCGTCAGAGCGTGCCCGTGGCCTCCGCGAGCGTGGGGCCGCCGTCGCCGAGCCGCCACGCACGCCAGCCGTCGACGGCCTCGACGCCCGCGACGCGCGTCGCCGCCTCGTCCGGGTCGGCGACGGTGCTGCCGTCGGGCAGCTCGATCAGGCCGTCCGGCAGGAGGATCGCCGTGAAGCGCTGACCGCGGCGCTCGCGCGCCCACACGAGGGTCGTGACGGCGCGCCGGCGCTTCGCGAGCATCGCGAGCTCCGGGTACGGCCAGCCGTCGCGGGCGGGCGCGGGGCGGTCGGTCGAGCGGTCGGCGGTGCGGTCGGTCGTGCGGTCCGCGGTGCGGTCGGTCGGAGCGGTCCGCGGGGCGCGCGCGTCGCCGGCCGTGGCGTCGGGGCGCCGGCCGTCGACGAGGAGGGCGTCGTGGCGCGGCGCGTCCGCGGGCGGGCCGTCGGCGCGGCGACCGGTCCCTGCGGGTGCGGGCGCGGCGGGGACGACGGGCGTCGGCGCGGTGTCGGCGGTGAGGTCGTCGACGTCCGCGGCGGGCGTGTCGGCGACCGGCGGCACCGCGGCGCGCAGGCCCGCGATCGGCGTGAGCGTCGGCGGGCCGGCGAGCGTCGCGGACGGCGGCTGGTCGGCGGGGTCGCGCGGCCAGTCGGCGGGGTCGCGGCGGCCGTGGCGCGGCGCGCCGCCGGTGCTCGGCGGCTCCGCGGTCGGGCCGGCGGTGCGGAACGGCAGCGGCGTCGGCTCGGTGACGCTGCCGCGCCGGCCGATCGGCGTGGGCGCGGGCGGCTCGGGGCGCGGCGGGGGCGCGACGGCGCGCAGCTCCCCGGTCGGCGGGGCCTTCCGCACGGGCGTGCCGGTACCGCGCTGGTCGTCGTAGGCCATGGCCGTCGCGAACGCCTCGCTCGAGCGGACGAGCCGCAGCGCGGTCGGCTCGACGGAGCGGCGGGAGCCCTCGTGCAGCGCCAGCGGCGACACGTCGAGCAGGCGCCGCTCGTCGCCGCGCACGACGCCGACCTGCAGCACGTCGACCTGTCGCGCGGGGCCCCGCAGGAACGCCAGGGTGTCGGCGGCCTCGGCGGCGACCTCCGAGCACAGCAGCAGCAGGCGGACGCCGTCGCGGCGGCTCGTCTGGGCACCGACCGGCACGTGCTCCCGGAACGCGGCGAAGTCCACGGCGAACCGGCCGGGGTCCGCGTGGTAGGCGCGCGCCAGGTCGGACGTCGTGAGCCGCGCGGCCGCACCGCCGCGGCGCAGGGCGGCCACGATCGCGTCGTCGTCGAGCACCTGCGCGACCTCGACGACCACGGGCCGGCCGGCGGCGTCGAGCGCGAGCAGCTCGGGCAGGTCACCGCGGTCGGCGGCGGCCGCGCGCGTGCGGACGACGAAGAGCGGCTCCCCCGCGATCGCGGCGAGGTGGTGGGTGACGAGCGCGCCGACCTCCTGCGCGAACGACCCGGCGAGCGGCTGCATCGGCTGGACGAGGCGGGGACGTCCCTCGTCGAGCTCGAAGATCGGCATGTCGCGTCCGGGCCCCTCCTGGGCACGCGCCCGCCCCCGGGCCGTGCACCGTCGCCGCGGGCGGCGCGTCCGCCTCGCGCGCCTCGCGGAGGCACCACTGTCCCACGTCGCGCCGGGCCGCGTCAGCCCGTCGAAGGGGTGGCGGTGGTCATGTCCGTCGCCGGGCGCGTCCTGCTCGGGCTGCAGTGCGGCGGGACGGTCAGTCGTCGGCGAGCAGCGCCTCGACGCGGTCCACCTTCGCCTGCATCTCGCCCGTGCGACCCGGCCGGATGTCGGCCTTGAGCACGAGGCTGACGCGGTCGCCGTGCCGCCCGACCGCCTCGGTCGCGCGCTTCACGACGTCCATCACCTCGTCCCACTCGCCCTCGAGCGTGGTGAACATGGCGTCGGTGCGGTGCGGCAGCCCGGACGCGCGGACGACGCGCAGGGCGTCGGCGACGGCCTCGGACACGGACTCGCCCGCACCGAGCGGGGCGACGGAGAAGGCGACGAGCATGCGCCCACCCTGTCGCGCGTCCACCGCCCGCGTCCACCCGGCCCCACCCCCCCGTCCCCCCACCCCGACCCGCACCCCGCGACTGCGGTACATGCGTCACGACCGCGGTGGGTGCAACACCCGCACTGGTGACGCATGTACCGCAGTCGGCGGTGGGGGGCCGGGTGGGGGCGGCGGGCGGGGCGGGTTCCCGGGGTGGGGGGTGGGTGGGGTCAGGCGTCGGTGGTGCGGCCCAGGCCCGCGCGGCGCAGGACGACGCCCACCAGCACGCCGACGACGGCGAGGGCGACGGCTGCGGCGGCCGACGTCACCGCGACGCCGTGCGTGAACGCGGCCTCGGCGGCGGCGCGGACCTGCGCGCCGACCGCGCCGGGCAGGCCCTCCGCGACCGTCACGGCGCCGCCCAGCGTCTGCCGGGCGGCGTGCGCCTGGCCGGGCTCGACGGCGTCGGGCAGCACGAGGTCCGCGCGGTAGACGGCCGACAGCACGGACCCCAGCACGGCGACGCCCAGCGAGGCGCCGAGCTCGTACGACGTCTCGGAGATGCCGGACGCCGCACCGGCGCGCTCGGGCGGGACGGACGCGAGGATCGCGTCGTTCGTGAGGGTCTCCGCGAGGCCGACACCGGCGCCGACCAGGCAGAACACCGCGACGATGCCGCCCGTGCCGACGTCCTGCGCGACCACGGCGCCGAGCGCGTAGCCCGCGACGGCGAGCAGCATGCCCGCCGGCACGAGCGCCCACCGCGGGGCCGTGCGCGCGAGCCGCACCGCCACCAGCCCGGACACGATGGACGCGACGGCCCCCGGCAGCAGCGCGGTCCCGGCCTCGCGCGGCGACAGCCCGACGACCAGCTGCAGGACCTGCGACACGACGAGCACGAGCCCCGCGAGGGCGAACGACGCCGTGAAGTTGGCGGCCACCGACGCGGAGAACACCGGCCGGCGGAACAGGCCGACGTCGAGCAGCGGCTCGGCCAGGCGCGTCTGCCGGCGCACGAACACGGCGACCAGCGCCGCACCCACGGCCAGCGCGCCCAGGCCCAGCGCGCCGACCCCGTGCCCGGCGGTCGTCTTGATGCCGTAGACGAGCGGCAGCATGCCGACGGTCGCGAGCACGACGCTCGGCACGTCGAGCCGTGCCGCCGACGGGTTGCGCGACTCCGGCAGCAGCAGCCGCCCGACGACGAGCAGCACCAGCAGCACGGGCACGTTGAGCAGGAAGATGGAGCCCCACCAGTAGTGCTCGAGCAGCCAGCCGCCGACGACGGGCCCGAGCACGGACCCGCCGGCGAACCCGGACGCCCAGATCGCGATGGCGAGGCGGCGCTGGGCGTCGTCGAGGAAGACGTTGCGCAGCAGCGACAGCGTGGACGGCATGAGCGTCGCGCCGAACACGCCGAGCAGCGCGCGGGCGGCGACGAGGTGGCCGGCGTCGGTGGCGAACGCGGCGAGCAGGCTGACGAGGCCGAAGCCCGCGGCACCGACCAGCAGCAGGCGCCGGCGGCCGACGCGGTCGCCGAGCGTGCCCATGGTGACGAGCAGGCCCGCGAGCATGAGCGGGTAGACGTCGACGATCCACAGGAGCTGGTCCGCGGACGGCGTGAGCGCGACGGAGATCTGCGGCAGCGCGAACGAGAGCACCGTGGTGTCGATCGACACCAGCAGCACGGGGAGCATGAGGACGGCGAGCGAGAGCCACTCGCGGGCGCCGGCGCGCGCAGGGACGGCGGCGAGCGGTGCGGAGGGCGTGGTCGTGTGCGTGGGCACGGTGGTTCCTGTCGTGGTCTCCCGCATGACCGGGCGGGGTCCCGGGGGACGGGCACGCGTCGCGGGTCCTGCCCCGCGACGGGCGCGACCCGAGGGCCGCGCGGCTATACCGTCCAGCCGGTACAGTACCGCCGTCGCCCTCCGCCGGGAAGGGTGACGTCGCCCACGACTACGCTCCCGGCATGTCCTCGACGCGCGACCGCATCCTCGACGCGCTCCAGGACGTGCTCCTCGAGGAGGGCCCGGCCGGCGCGACCCTCGACGTGGTCGCGCAGCGCGCGGGGGTCTCCAAGGGCGGACTGCTCTACCACTACCGCTCCAAGGACGACCTCTTCGCGGCCCTGCTCGACCGCCTCGACGCCGGCGCCGCCGCCGCGGAGGCCGCGACCCCGGCCGACCCGGTCGCGGCGGCCCGCTGGTTCCTCGAGGGCTCGCAGACCGCGGAGGGCCCGGAGGAGCGCACGATGCTGGCCGCGCTGCGCCTGCTCGGCACCTACCCGCCGGCCCGCGGGCGCATGGCGGCCTACCTCGACGGCTGGGCCGCGGGCCTGCGCCGCACGATCGACGACCCGGTGCTCTCGCGCCTCGTCCAGCTCGTCGGCGACGGCCTCTTCCTGCACGCGCTCCTGTCCGCGGGGGACACCGACCTCGACGGCCGGGTCATCGCGCACGTGCTCGGCCGGGTCGGCGGCGACTAGGTCGCCCGCGGACACCGGGTCGCCGCCCGCGGCGCGCGTACCGCCGCACCGTGGCACCGTGGCACCGTGACGGTCGCCCGTCCCGACGAACGGCAGGAGCCCCCGTGCACGTCCAGCAGATCGGCGCCGCCTACGCGGTGCCGGACCCGACCGACGCCGGCGCCTGGTTCACCGAGCACCTCGGCTTCCGCGTGCTCGTCGACCTCGGCTGGTACGTGAGCATGCAGCACCCCGACCGCGACGAGCTGCGTGTGGACCTCGTCCGCACGGACCACGAGACGTGGCCGACCGCGCCGGACGCGGTCGCGGGCGCGATGCTCGCCCTGGTCGTGGACGACGTCGACGCGGCGCACGCACGCATGGCGAGCGCCGGGGTCACCGTGCTGAAGGCGCTCGTCACCGAGCCGTGGGGCCAGCGGCGCTTCCAGGCCGCCGGCCCGGGCGGGCTGCTCGTGGAGCTCGTGCAGCCGGTGCCGGCGGACCCGGCATGGATGGCCGCGCAGGGCCTGACCGGCTGACGGCGCGGCGCCCGGCAGCGCCGCACGCCGTCCCTCACGCCGTCGGCGACCGCTCCGGCAGGTGGGCCGCCAGCAGCTCCGCGAGGTGCACGCCCTGGACGCCCGCGAGCTGGTCGGCCTGCGTGCGGCACGAGTACCCGTCGGCAAGGAAGACGTCGCCCGGCTCGGCGTCGCGCAGCGCCGGCAGCAGCGACGCCTCGGCGACGGCGACCGACACGTCGTAGTGGCCCTTCTCCATGCCGAAGTTGCCGGCCAGCCCGCAGCAGCCCGCGAGCGCGGAGAACTGCGCGCCCGCCGCGGTGAGCAGGCGGCGGTCCGCGGTGTACGTCATCACGGAGTGGTGGTGGCAGTGCGGCTGCACGACCGCCGTGACGTCCGACAGGTCCGGCGGCGACCAGCGGTCGCCCGGCCCGACGGGCGCCGGGGCCGTCAGCAGCTCGGCGAGCGTGCGCGTCTCGCGGGCGACCGCGACGGCGCGCGGGTCGTCCGGGAGCAGGTCGAGCAGGTCGCTGCGCAGCACGGCGGTGCAGGACGGCTCGAGCCCGACGATCGGCACGCCGTTGACGGCGAACGGCCCGAGCACCCCGAGCAGGTGCGACAGGCGCTTGCGGGCGCCGTCGAGCTGGCCGGTGCTGATCCACGTGAGGCCGCAGCAGGCGTCGTGGTCGGGGACCAGCACGTCGTAGCCCGCGTCGCGCAGCACGCGCACGGCGGCGTGCGGCACGGAGGGCGACAGCGTGTCGCTGAACGAGTCGGTCCACAGCACGACGGGCGGGCGGCGGCCACCGGACGTCGCGCCCTCGGGCACGGTCGGCACGCCGTCGGCGTCCGCTCCCCGGACGACGCGCACGTCGCCCGAGCGGGCACCGGCCGTGCGCGACCACGCGCGGAACGGCACGGGCGCGAACGTGACCATCTTCCGCCGCGTGTCCATGCCGCCCGCGGCGAGCACCGCCTTCGCGAGCGGGCGGACGCGCAGCACGGCGTTCGCGAGCGACGCGACCCCCGGCAGGCCGGTGACGAGCCGCGCCCACCGCGGCAGCCACCCGAGCGCGTAGTGGTTCACCGGCCGCACCTTGCCGCGGTACGTGCGGTGCAGGACCTCGGCCTTGTACTGCGCCATGTCGACGCCCGCCGGGCAGTCGGACGAGCACGCCTTGCAGCTCAGGCACAGGTCGAGCACGTCGTGCACCTCGGGCGACGACCAGCCCTGCGTGACGAGCGAGCCGTTGGCCATCTCCTGGAGCACGCGGGCGCGGCCGCGGGTCGAGTCCTTCTCGTCCTTCGTCGCCAGGTACGACGGGCACATGAAGCCGCCCGTCGCGCGCGTGTCCGCGCGGCACTTGCCGACGCCCACGCAGCGGTGCACGGCCGTCGTCATGTCGCCGCCGTCGTGCGCGAACGAGAACCCGCCCTGCCCGGCCAGGAGCGAGCGCGCCGCCGGGCGGCGCAGGTCGGCGTCGAGCGGGTCCGGCCGCACGAGGACGCCGGGGTTGAGCAGGTCGCGCGGGTCGAAGAGGTCCTTCACGGCGCCGAACAGGTCGATCGCGCGCTGCGAGTACATGACGGGCAGCAGCTCGGAGCGCGCGCGCCCGTCGCCGTGCTCGCCCGACAGCGACCCGCCGTGCGCGGCCACCAGCCGGGCGGCGTCCTCCATGAACGCGCGCAGCGGCCGGCCCGACTCCGCCATCGGCATGTCGATGCGCAGGTGGACGCAGCCGTCGCCGAAGTGCCCGTACGCGAGCCCGTCGACGCGGTGGTCCGCCATGAGCGCCTCGAGCTCGCGCAGGTACCCGCCGAGCCGCTCCGGCGGCACCGCGGAGTCCTCGAAGCCGGGCCACGCCTGCTCCCCCGCGGGCGTGCGCCCGCCGAGGCCGGCGCCGTCCTCGCGGATGCGCCACATCGCGGCGGCCTGCGGACCGGGCGGGAAGACGCCGACGGCGTCGGTGCCCGCGTCGGCGGCCAGCGCGCGCGCCGTCGCGAGCGCCGCGTGGAGGGTGTCCCCACCGACCTCGACCATGAGCCAGCCGGCGCCCGGCGGCAGGTCCGGCACCGCGGACGCGCCCTTGACGCGCCGCACGACGTCGACGAGCCGCGCGTCCATGCCCTCGATCGCGAGCGGCCGGTGCGCGAGCAGCGCGGGGACGGCGTCGGCGGCGGCCGGCATGTCGGGGTAGCCGAGCACGACGAGCACGGGCGCCGACGGCACCGGCACGAGCCGCACGGTCGCGCCGAGCAGCGTGACCAGCGTGCCCTCGGTGCCGACGAGCATCTTCGCCAGGTCGGTGCCGTTCTCGGGCAGCAGGTGCTCCAGCGAGTAGCCGGACACCTGCCGCGTGAACCGGCCGAGCTCGGTGCGGATGACCTCCAGGCCCCCGCGGACGAGACCGTCCAGCCCCGGCACGACGTCCAGCGCGCCGGTCCCGGCGCGCGCGGTGAAGCGCCGTCCCGTGCCGTCGACGACGTCGAGGTCCACCACGTTGTCCGCGGTGCGCCCGAACGCGACGGCGCGCGGGCCGCACGCGTTGTTGCCGATCATCCCGCCGAGCGTCGCGCGGGCCTGCGTCGACGGGTCGGGCCCGAACCGCAGGCCGAACGGCGCCGCCTCGCGCTGCAGGTGCGCCATGACGACACCCGGCTCGACGCGCGCGGTCCGCGCCTCGGGGTCGATCTCCAGCACGCGGTTCACGTGCCGGGAGAAGTCGAGGACGATGCCCTGGCCGACCGCGTTGCCGGCGACCGACGTCCCGCCGCCGCGCGACGTCAGCGGCGTGCCCGTCTCGCGCGCGACCTGCAGCGCCGCGAGCACGTCGTCGGGGTCCTGCGGGAAGACCACGACCTGCGGCACCACGCGGTAGTTCGACGCGTCGGTGGAGTACTCGGCCCGCCGGCGGGTCGTGTCGTCCACCGCGCCGCGGACGGCCCCGCGCAGCGCGTGCACCACGTCCCGGACGTCCGCACCGGGCCTCTCGGTCGTCACAGCCACGGGCGGCAGTGTCGCACCCCGCGCCCGGGACCCGCGTCGGGCGTCCGCCCGCGCGGCCCCCGGGCCGGGGTGCGGTGCGTCAGGACTCGAGCTGCGCGTCCAGCGTGATGTCCGTGCCCGTGAGCGCCTTGCTCACCGGGCAGGTGGCCTTCGCGGCCTCGGCCGCCTCGCGGAAGCCGTCCGCGTCGATGCCGGGGACCTCGCCACGCAGCGTGATCGCGATGCCCGAGATGCGGAAGCCGCCGGCCGGGTCGGGCGACAGCGTGAAGTCGGCCGTCACGTCGAGCGACTCGGGCGTGTGGCCCTTCTCGCCGAGCAGCGCGGACAGCTGCATCGCGAAGCAGGACGAGTGCGCGGCCGCGACGAGCTCCTCGGGGCTCGTGGTGCCGCCGGCCTCGTCGGCCGCGCGCCTGGGGAAGGAGACGTGGTAGGTGCCGACGCCGGAGCTCGTGAGCTCGACCTGGCCGCTGCCCTCCTGCAGGGAGCCGTTCCAGGCGGTGCGGGCGGTACGCGTGGGCATGTGCGCTCCTCGGTTGTCGTGCCGGGATGTGGCCGGTCGTGGCCGGGACCGCCGGTGGCGGCCCGCCGGGGGCGCGCGGCGCACGCCCCCGCGTCCAACCTAGGAGCCCGGCGCGGGTGCGCGCGAGGTGTCGGCGGCGCGGGGCCGGTCCGCGCGCGGTGTCAGCGGGCGCGCTCGAGGTGCGCGGACACGACGTGCGTCGGCGCGCCCGCCTCCCGCAGCGCCCACGCCGCGCGCGCGTGCAGCGCCCGGCGCTCCTCCTCCTCCAGCCCGGCGTACAGCGACGAGCGCACCAGGTCGTGCCGGAAGACGAGCCGGTCGCCGCGCGCATGCACGACGCCCGCGGCGAGCCCGTGCCGCAGCGTGCGCCAGCACTCGGTGACGGGCTCCCCGGACAGCGCGGCGAGGTCCCCGACGACGAACGACGTGCCCAGCACCGACGCCTGGCCGAGCATCGTCAGCACGTGCGCGCCGAGGTGTGCCACGTGGGCCCGGCCCACCCGGTCGAGGTCGTCGAGCCACCCGCTGCCGACGGCCTCGACGACGCCGCCGCGCTGCTCCAGCACGCCGCACGCCTGCGCGGTGCGCACGACGTCGACGACGAGCCGCGGGTTGCCGCCCGTCGTCGCGAGCACGCCGCGCAGGCGCGGGCCGACCTTGGCGTGCAGCAGCGACTGCGCGAGCTCGACGGTCGCCGCCGGGCCGAGCGGCCGCAGCTCCACGTACCGGGCACCGGCGCGCGTCCAGGCCGCGACGAGCACCGCGAGCTCCTCGCGGTGCGGCACGGCACGCGTCGTCATCACCGTCAACGCGTGCGGCAGCGTGCCCTCGCCCGCCAGGTCGGCGAGCAGGCGCAGCGAGCACGCGTCGGCCAGGTGCAGGTCCTCGAGCACGAGCACCCACGCGCCGTGCTCGCCGTGCCGGCGCACGAGCGCGGCGAACAGCTCGTCGGCGCGCGCGTAGCGCTTGGGGGCGTCGGCGCGGTCGGCCGGCAGCACGTCGAGGAGGTCGGCGAGCTCGGTGACGACCGGCCCGCGGGACTCGCCCGGGCGGGCGCCGCGCCCGCCCGCCGGGCCCAGCAGGGCGTCGGAGAGCAGCGCGTACGGCGGCGCGGACGGGCCGACGGCGCGTCCGGTGCGGACCTCGAGCCCGAGCAGGTCGGCCGTGCGCTGCAGCGCCTCGACCAGGCGGGTGCGCCCCACGCCCGGCTCGCCCTCGAGGAGCACGGTGACGCCCTCGCCGGCCGTCGCGCCGGACAGCAGCGCGTCCAGGTCGTCGAGCTCGGCGGCCCGGCCGACCAACGGCTCGTCCCGGGCGGACGGGGGCGTCGCGGTCATACCGCGATCGTAGGACCGCGGAGCCGTGACCTCCCTGCTCAGCCCACGTACTCCCAGTGCCACGGCTCGGGCTTGCTGCCGCCGGCGCGGGCCCACTCGGGCAGCGTCCAGTCGTGCGCGGGAGCGTTCTCGCGCATCCACACGTGCTCCGCCGTGCCGAACGACTGCACCGCGCCGCCCAGGTCCACGGCCACACCCATGCCGTGGTTCGACGTGCCGGGGCGGGCGCACAGCGAGCCCTTGTTGGCGCGGCACGCGACCTGCTGGGAGTAGGAGCGGTAGGAGTCGGAGACCTGCAGGTGCTTGCCGAACCGCGCGGCGAACGCGGCGTCGAGGGCGTCGAGGGACTCGGCGGCGTCGCAGCGCAGCCGCACCGACTCGGCGAACGAGACGCCGCACAGCGCCGACTCGGGCACCTGGCCGTTCGCGTAGCCCTGCAGCGACGCCTTCCACGCGGCGCGCCTGGCGGCCTGCTCGGCGGCGACGCGGGCGGCCTCGTCGGCGGCGGCCTGGGCGGCCGCGGCCTCGGCGCGCTTCTGCTCGGCGGACGCCTTCGCGGCGTCGGACGCGCGGGCGACGCGCTCGAGGGCCTCGCGCAGCGGCTCGGTGGCCGGGTCGCCGGAGTCCGGGACGGTGGTGGTGGCCGGGGCCTGCCCGGTCAGCGTGGCGTCGGCGGCGGCGGGGTCCGCGGGGGCGTCCGTGGCGGCCTCGGCGGCCGGGTCGGCGGGGACGGCGGTCGGGTCGGCCGACGCGGTCGGCGACGCGCCGTCGGCCGTGGGCGACGCGGTCGGCGTGCCGCCGTCGTCCTGCGCCGCACCCTCGGGCTCCGCCCCGCCGTCACGCTGCGCGGACCGGGAGACGGTCCCGTCGCGGTCGGCGAGCGGGTCGGTGGGCGTCAGCGGTGCGACGTCGACGGACGCGATGGCGGCCTGCAGCTCGGCCGTCGCGGCGTCGAGCTCGGCGATCACCTCGGGGGCGACGGCGACCTGCTCGGCCTCGGCGCGCACGGCGGACGCCTGCTCGATCGCGCCGGACGCGACCTCGACGGCCTCGGACCGCAGCTGCTCGGTGCGGACCAGCGCGGCGCGCTCCTCGGCGTGCCGCGCGAGGGTGGCCTCGTCGCGACCGTCGGCGAGGAGCGACGCGGGCGGCTCCTCGGCGGTCGCGGTCACGACGACGGCGCCGGTGCTGAGCACGAGGCCCACGGCGACGGCACCCTGCGCGAGGCGTGCGGGCAGGGGGGTGCTCCGCCCCTCGGGGAGGCGGAGGACGATCGGCTGACGGCGCGGAGCGGCATGCCTGCCGCCCGACCGACGCCGACGGCTCGGCAATCTGTCACTCACACGCAACACGTTAAGTGTGTCGGACGCGCGACCTGAACACTTGAGCCCGAACCGGTGTGGTGATCTCGTGCACATCCTGTTACGCGGCCGTCACACCGAGCGCAGGCCCGGGGCACTACGCTCTCCCCGTGCCCGACCTGGACGCGCCGCCAACTTCCCCCGGGAGCCTCTCGACCCCGGTCAGCGCCCCGCCGACCCTGCAGCCGGTTCAGCAGCCCGCCGCGCAGCCGGCCCCGCAGGCCGACGGCGGCGGGCTCGACGACCTCTACGACATCGCGCGGCTCGCCCGCCGGCTCGGGGTCGAGCACGCGACGATCCGCGTGTGGCTGTCCCGCAAGGTGCCGTGGCTGCCCCCGCCCGACGGCCGGCTGAACGGCGGCGCCGTGTGGCGCGCGTCCACCCTCGAGGGCGTCGAGGAGCGGCGGTTCCGCCGCCGCCCCGGTCGCAAGCCCCGCTTCGTCACGGCACCGGCCGCCGCGGACGTCCCGCGCACCGGGCCGCTCACGGGGCAGATCCCGATCGTCGAGCCGGCCGCGCGCACGGCCGCCGTCGCGGCCGTCGCCGCCGCCACCGGGCAGATCCCCGTGGTGCCGGTCGCGGCCACGTCCGCGCACGTCGCGGCGATGACGGGCCAGATCCCCGTGGTGCAGCGCCGCGGCCGCCACGCTGCGCTCACCGGCTCCGTGCCGGTCGTCGCACCGCGCACCGACGCGGTGACGTGACCGTCGACCTGACCGGACCGTCGACCTGACCGGAGGGTCGGCCTGACCCCACGTCCGGCCGGGCTCCTCAGCCGCCCGCACCCGCCGCGGCCGGTGCCGGCGCGGCAGCGCCGGACGTCGTGCCGAGACCCGTCGCGTCGAGCGTCGCCCGCGGCGCCACGGTGATCTCCACCGCCGCGTCGGGCCCGAGCAGCGCCCGCGCGCCGGCGGGCACCGGCACCTCGACGCGCCAGCGCCCGGCGCGCGGGTCGAGGTCCTCGAGGGGCTCGTCGTCCGCCGACGACCAGTCGCGCACCGCGCCGGGGATCTGCGAGTTCCACCGCGCCCACGTCACGCAGCGCCCGCCGGCGTCCGGACCGATGTCGACGACGAGCGTGTCCGCCCAGTCGGCGGTCTGCTCGAGGTGGTCGAGGAACGACAGCACGTGGTCGTGCGACCGCAGCGACACCAGCCGCAGGCGCAGCACGTGCCGCATCGCGGGCGCCCGGGTGCCGGTGCGCGCGTCCGTCGGGCGCGTCGCGTCGCTCGACAGGAACGTCGTCACGAGCGGCACGGGCGTGTCGGTGGCGTCGCGCTCGCCGTGCCGCTCGATCTGGATCGGGCACAGGTGGGCGGCGCTCTGCTGGTGCAGCACCACGGGCAGGCCGCGGATCGACAGCGCCGTCTCGAGCTGCCACGACGTGTCGTCGTCCACGTCACCCGGCAGCCGCAGCCGGACGAGGCGGGCCTCGACCGCGAGGTCCCCGAACAGGAAGCGGCGCAGGTTCTGGTAGCCCTCCTCCGAGTTGACGATGCCGTACCGCCCGCTGTGGCTGCGGTGCACGAGCGCCCGCGGCGCACCCTCGACGTACGCGTTCTCGACGCGGACGAGCCCGTCGCTGCGGGGCCCGACCACGCGCGCCGCCATGCCCAGCGCCGCGGAGTAGTCGTCGGAGTTCGTGCCGACGAGGCAGAAGAGGCGGTCGACGGGGAAGCCGCCGGCCGGCATCGTCGCCGGCGCGAAGTCCGCACGTGCCGGCGCCCCGTCGGCGCGCGTCGGCGTCAGGTACTCGAACATGCGGTCCGGCCCGAAGACGTCGGCGCCCAGCACGCCGGTCAGGTCGCGGACCCGCTCGAGCAGCCCGTAGCCCTCGAACTCGATGCCGCCGTGCGGCGTCGCGTACGTGAAGACGCGGTCGACCAGGTCGGTCGCCGCGTCGAGACGGTGCTCCTCGTCGCGGTCGGGCAGCACGCGCTGCAGCAGCGACCGCGCGACGAGCCCGCCCATCGAGTGCGCCACGAGGAACACCCGCGGCGCGCCCGTCGCGCGCCGCACCAGCAGGACCAGCTCGAGCAGGCTCTGCGCGGCGCGCTCGAGCGAGAAGGGGTTCGGGTCGCGCGTCAGCGCCGGGGCGAACTCGTCGTAGAAGCGGTGCACCCACACGGTGGCGGCCGGCACCGTGCCGGCCGGCTGCTGCCGCAGGTACGCCTCCTGGTCGCCGTGCACGAGCAGCTGGTAGCGGTGGTCGGTCATGAGCCGCAGCAGCGGGCTCTCGAACTGGTGGTACGCGGGACGGTCGGCCCCGTCGACGCGCACCTGCACGGAGCCCTCGTTGAAGCCGCAGAGCGGGTCCTGGACGGCGGCGTCGATGCCGCCGGTGCCGCCCGCGAAACCGCGGACGTAGATGACGGGCAGTCGTCCGTCGCCCTCGTACGGCATGGGTGCTCCTCGCGTCCGCGCGGCACGGCGGCCCTGCCGCACCGGGGCGGGTCGCCCCGCCACCCAGGACGAGGCGCGGGGCGTGCCCGCAGATACACGCGGCCGGGCAGGCGGGCGGGAGCGGGCGAGGGCGGCCGCGAGGCGGTACGGGCGGCGGCGGGGCGGCGCGCGGTCGACGGTCGTAGGCTGCCGCGTATGGCGGGCCGGACGCCGGACGACCGCGCCGCCGACGTGGCCGAGGCGGTGCGCGCGATCGACCGTGCCGGCTTCCTGCCGCCCGACCAGCGGCCGCACGCCCGCGAGGACCGGGCGCTGCCGCTCGGGCACGGCTCGACGGGCTCGCAGCCCAGCACGGTCGCGGCGATGCTGCGCCTGCTCGCCGTGCCGGCCGGCGCGCGCGTGCTCGACGTCGGCGCCGGGTCCGGGTGGACGACGGCGCTGCTGGCGCGGCTCGTCGGGCCGACGGGCGAGGTGCTCGGGCTGGAGCTCGAGCCGGAGGTCGCCGCGTGGGGCGCCGGCAACCTCGCGGCGGCGGGCGTGCCGTGGGCACGGCTGGAGCCGGCCGACCCGCGGGTGCTCGGGCGGCCGCAACCCGGCGGCTGGGACCGCGTGCTGGTGTCCGCGGCGGCGGACGAGCTGCCGGCGGCGCTCGTCGACCAGCTCGCGCCGGGCGGCGTCCTCGTCGTGCCGGTGGGCCGGACGATGCACCGGGTCGTCCGCCGCCCGGACGGCGGCACGGACGTCACGACGCACGGTTCGTACCTGTTCGTCCCGCTGCGCTGACGGCGTGTCGCCGCGGCGCGCCGGTGGGCGGCTGACCTGCCCGGGAGGACCCCGACGAACCCGACGGACCCGGACGGGTCACGGATTCCGCCAGAGGGGTGACGAATCGCCTACCGGTCAGTAGCGTGCACCGTGCCCGGGGGGAACTGTGACAGCAGCCATACCGGGTGTGACGCCGTGGACGCCGTCCGCGGCGCCCACCGTGCCCAGCACCAGCCGTCCGACACCCGGGATGAGCCCATGCCACGTCGCGCACTCGCCGGCATCGCTGCCGCGTCCGTCGTCCTCACCTCCGCGCTGCTCGCCCCGCCGGCGGCCGCGGCCCCACCGCCGGACGAGCTGTCCGGCCTGCTCGTCGGCGACCCCGCCGTCCGCGTCGAGAAGGAGGGCGTCGGCGACGCCCTCGCGGAGGCGGAGGGTCAGGTCACCGCGTTCGTCGAGCTCGACACCCCCGCGGGCGTCGAGGTCGCGCAGGAGGGCGGCGCACCCGCCGACGTCCTCGCCGCGGCCGGCACGACCGAGGCCAAGGCGGCCGAGGTCGTGCCCGCCGAGGCCGGCGCGACGCAGACGCTCGCCGCCGAGCCGACCCGCATCGCCACCCTCACCAACCTGGTCTCCGGCGCCCTCGTCGTCGGCGACGCCGCCCAGGTCCGCACGCTGGCCGACCGCCCCGACGTCGTGTCGGTCCGGCTCGTCGCCGAGCGCACCCTCGACAACGCCGCGCAGGTCGAGTTCACCCGTGCCCTCGCGACGTGGCAGGACACCGGCGTCCTCGGCACCGACGTCCGCGTCGGCATCGTCGACACCGGCATCGACTACACGCACGCCGACTTCGGCGGCCCCGGCACGGTCGAGGCCTACGAGGCCGCCTACGGCGAGGACGGCAGCGCGCCGATCCCGGCGGGCTCGTACGACCCCGCGAAGTTCATCGGCGGCATCGACTTCGCCGGCGAGATCTACAACGCCGGCGGCGAGGGCGCGGAGCTCGTCCCCGTCCCCGACGACAACCCGATCGACGTCAACGGCCACGGCTCGCACGTCGCCGGGACCGCCGCCGGCTACGGCGTGACGCCCGACGGCGAGACGTTCCGCGGCGACTACAGCGCGCTCGAGACGGTCGCCGACTGGCCCGTCGGCCCCGGCACCGCGCCGGCCGCGCAGCTGTACGCCCTCAAGGTGTTCGGCGACATCGCGGGCTCCACGAACCTCACGCCGCTCGCGTTCGACCACGCCGCCGACCCGAACGGCGACGGCGACTTCTCCGACCGCCTCGACGTGCTCAACCTGTCGCTCGGCGCCGCCGGCGCCCCGGCCGACGACCCGGAGTCGCTCCAGGTCGCCGAGCTGACGACCCTCGGCACGGTGGTCGTGCTGTCGGCCGGCAACGAGGGCGACGTCGAGGACATCGGCGGCTCGCCCGGCAACGGCCCCGCCGGCCTGACCGTCGCGTGGTCCATCGGCAAGGACCTCGCGTTCGACGCCATGGAGGTCACCGAGGCGGCGGACGCGTCGCTCGTCGGCCGCCACGCCGGTCAGAACTCGGTCAACTACACCGGCGAGGACGTCACGGCGCCGGTCGCGTACGTCGGCCCGACGTTCGACGGCTGCACGCCGTTCACGCCGGACCAGGCCGCGGACGTCGCCGGCAAGATCGCCTACCTGTGGTGGGACGACGACGACGCCACCCGCGCCTGCGGCTCGGGCGCGCGCTTCAACAACGCCACCGCGGCGGGTGCCGTCGGCGTCCTGCTGCCGACCGAGGAGACCATCTTCCCCGCCGGCATCGCGGGGAACACCGAGATCCCCGGCTTCCAGATGACCAACGCCACGACCGACGCGCTGCTGCCCGAGATCGAGGCGGAGACGCTCGTCGCGCGCATCGGCCCGTCGCTCGCCCTGTCCACGCGGCAGGACGTCGGCGCCGACACGCTCAGCGCGTCGTCCTCGCGCGGTGCGCACGGCTCGCTCGGCTGGGCGAAGCCGGACGTCGCGGCGCCCGGCCAGCAGATCGTGTCCGCCGGCGTCGGCTCCGGCAACGGCGGCGCGACGAGCAACGGCACCTCCATGGCGGCCCCGCACGTCGCGGGCATCGCCGCCCTCGTCAAGGAGGCCCGTCCGGGCTGGTCCGCGGCGCAGGTCAAGGCCGGGATCATGAACACGGCGACGCACGACGTGTCGACCGAGCCCGGCGGCGACCTGTTCTACGGCCCGGCCCGCGTGGGCTCCGGCCGCGTCGACGCCCTCTCGGCCGTCACCAACGAGACGCTGCTCTACAACGCGGAGCGCCCGCAGCAGACCTCGGTCAGCTTCGGTGTCGTCGAGGTCGGCGCGGACGACGTGACGATCCGCAAGGCCGTCACGGTGCAGAACCTCGGCAGCACGGCGCGGACGTACTCCACGTCGGTCACCGAGAGCACCACGTCCGGCGAGGCGAGCATCACCGCGAGCCCCGCGTCGCTGCGCGTGCCGGCCGGCGGCACCGGGATCGTCACCCTGACGTTCACGGCGGACCCCGCCACGCTGGCCCGCGAGATCGACCCGACCCAGCAGGTCGAGCAGCTCGAGGGCCTCGCCCGCGAGTTCGTCTCGCAGGTCTCGGGGCGCCTGGTCCTCACCTCGGGCGACCAGGAGTGGCGCCTGCCGGTGCAGGCCGCACCGCGGCCGACCACCGACCTCGAGGCGGCGCCCGTGGAGTTCGCGGACGCCGGCGCGGAGACGGCCGAGCTCGCGATCAGCGGGCGCGACGTCGTCGCCGACGGCTGGTACGGGCTCGTCACGCCGCTCGTGCACGCCGCCGACAGCCCGCGGCTCGAGGCGCTGCCCGCCACCGCCCAGACGTCGCCGTCCACGGTCGCGGCCGGTGACATCCGGCACGTCGGCTGGGCGTCGACCGCACCCGCGGTCGACGCGGCCGGCGGCGACCCGACCGCGGACGGCTACCTCGGCGTCGGCATCGCGACCGACGGCGACTGGGCCGTCATCGGCCACTCGCTCGAGCCCCGCGTCCTCGTCGACACCGACGGCGACGCCGAGCCGGACGTCGTGAGCATCGTCCGCAAGCTCGTCGACACCGACTACACCGTCGTCGAGACGTACGACCTCGCGACGGAGGACCTGCTGGCCGGTCCGGAGCTCGCCTTCCCGTTCGCGGGCGAGGTCGAGGCGGGCGCGTTCGACAACAACGTGATCACCGTGCCGGTGCCGCTTGCGGCGCTCGGCGTGGAGCCGGGCACGCAGGTGGGCGTCTGGGCGGCCATGTACAGCGAGTACGCGTTCCCCGCCGACGGCGTCGTCGACCAGGTCGGGCCGTTCACGGTCGACCCGTACGACCCGCCGCTGTGGTTCGAGTCGAACATCGGTGCCGAGTTCGTGTCGGCGTCGTTCGACGGCGCGACGGTCGAGGTGCACAAGGGCCCGGGCGCCGACGACGCGCGGATCCTCGCGCTGCACCACCTCAACGCGCGGGGCGACCGCGCGCAGGTGGTCGACGTGACCGTGCCCGAGGCGATCGCCACGACCACGACGCTCGAGGTCGACTCGATCCGCATCGCGGGCGAGGACAACCTGTTCCAGATGAGCGTCAGCCCCCGTGAGGCGACCGGCGTGTTCCGCGTCTACGACGGTGAGACGCTGCTCGGCGAGGCGGAGGTCGTCGACGGTGCGGGGATCTTCAGCACCACCGCGCTGGGTGCCGGCCCGCACGTGTTCCGGGCGGAGTTCGTGCCGGACACGCCGCTGTACGCGGGCTCGACGTCGAACGTCGTCGAGTACGACTTCGCGAAGTCGGCCTCGACGACCACGCTGGCGGTGTCGCCCGCGACGACCCGGTACGGGTCGCCCGTCACGGCCACCGTCACGGTGACCGGCACCAGCTGGGCCCCGTCCGGCCCGGTCGAGATCCGCGCGGACGGACGGCTCGTCGCCACCGGCGAGCTCACCGTCGACGGGCTCGTCGGCACCGCGACCGTCGAGCTGCCGCGGGACCTCCCGGCCGCCCGCCACCGCCTCGTCGCGCACTACGGCGGCTCGGCGGACGTCGAGCGGTCGCAGTCGGCCCGTGCCGAGCTGCGGATCACCCGGGCGGCGCCCCGCGTGACCCTGTCGGCCGACACGTGGACCGTGCCGCGGGGCAGCACCCCGACGGTCACGGTGACGGTCGGCGGCACGGTCGAGGGCGCCCCCGCCGGCACCGGCTCGGTGCGCGTCCTGCTGGGCCTGCGCCCGCTGGACGTCGTCGAGCTCGCCGACGGGACGGCCCAGGTGACGCTCCCGGCGGTGCGCTCCACCAACGTCGTGACCGTCCTGTACGGCGGCGACGACGGCTACCTGCCGGGTGCCGCGGCGAAGGTGATCCGCGTCGGCTGACCCACCCCGACCGGTGACGAGGGCCGGTGCCGCACGGACGTCCGTCCGGGCGACACCGGCCCTCCGCCTGTCAAGGGACCCACCGCCCACGCCGATGCACGACGCATGGGCCTCTTCGACCGACGGACTCCGCCGCCGGGCTCCGTGCTGCCCTCGCCGCACGGCCCGGCCGACACGCCCCTGCGCGCCGCCGACGTCGCGGTCGACGAGCCCGCCGACCCCCACGCGGACGACGTCGCCGACGACCTCGACGACGAGGACGACCTCGACGACGCCCCGATCACGCCCGTGTGGCCCGCGCGTCCCGGCGGTCCGCACGACGACTCCGCCGACGACCACCTGCCGCTCGTGCCGATCGTCCCGGCCGTGCTCGCCGACGCCCGCGAGGCACGGGGCGGGCCGGGGGCGGATACGTCCGTGGCGGAGGCCGGGCCGGTGGCGGAGGCTGCTCCGGTCGCGGACGTGGCACCGGCCGTCGCGGCGGCGCCGGTCGTCCCGGCACCGCCGGTCGTCGAGCCGCCGACCGCCGTCCCTCCGGTCCCGGAGCCCCCGGCACCCCTCTCGCCGCCGCCCGTCGCGCCGGCGCCCGTCGCGGCACCGACCGACGCGCCGACGTCCGCGCCCGCCGACCGGCACACCGTCGACGAGCTCAACCCCGCGGAGCGCATCTGGCTCGCGCAGCAGCGCGCCCTCCTCGCGGACCTCTGCGACGACCCGACGGACGCCGCCGCGGTCGCCGCGCTGTTCGACCGGGTCCGCGCCCAGTGGGCCGACGCGGCGGAGCGCCCCGACCCGCGACCGCTCGCGGACGCGTTCGGCGTGGCGCTCGGCGACCTCGTCGTCGCGCACGCGCCGGCGCTGCGGTGGGCCGCGGCCAGCGACCGGTTCGGCACGGAGATCGTGCTCGCGCACGGCACGCCCGAGGTGCTCGTGTACCCGCTGGCGTCCGTCGGCCAGTACTGGGAGGACGCGCGTCCGGGCTGGTTCGCCGGCCAGGTCGAGCGCCTCACGCAGACCGTCCGGGCGGCGCTCGCCGCACCGGGCTGACGACTCGCGGGCGGGCCCCCTTCCCGCCCGCGGCCGGACGACCCGCTCCTCCCCCCGGGCGGGTCCCGCCGGCGGGACCTCGTCGGCGCACCGGCCCCCTCCGGCCCGACGAGGTCCCGCCCGGTGCGCCCGCCGCGCCGAGGACCCCGGTCCGCCGGGCCGTGAGACCGCCGGATCGGGGACGTGTTCTCCCGCGGACGCCGGTCTCACCGCCGCGCACGGCCGCACGTCCACGTCCGCGACCGTGAGACCGGCACGTCGGCGACGTGTGGTCCCGCGGGTGCCGGTCCCACGGGCGGGGCGGTCAGAAGAGGGCGTCGGGCTCCGGCCGGCGGGAACGCGTCGCGGGTGCCGTGCCGGTGCGGCGGGACGGCGTGCGGGCGGTCGTCGACGTCGTCGTCCGCGCGCGGCGCACCGGGGCCGCACCGACCGGCTCGAGCACCGGCGTCTCACGCATCGTGCCCGCGGGCAGCGTGCCGTCGCGGGCGGCGCGCGCGGCGGCACCGGCGAGCTCGTCGGCGCGCTCGTTGAAGCGGTCGCCGGTGTGCCCGCGCACCCAGCCGAACGTCACGGGACCGGTGCGCTCGGCGATCGCGCGGTCGATGGCCTGCACGAGCCCGAGGTTCTGCACCGGCCCGCCGGACGCGGTGCGCCAGCCCTTGCGGCGCCACCCGGGCAGCCACTCCGAGGCGCACTTGATGGCGTACTGCGAGTCGGCGACGACGCGCAGGGGCTCGTCACCGGGGTGCGCGAGGACGGCCTCGAGCACCGCCGTCAGCTCGGCGACCTGGTTGGTGCCGGAGCGCGCGCCGCCGCTGGCGCTCGTGCCGTCGTGGTTGACCCACGCCCACCCGATCGCGCCGCCGGGGTTGCGCAGGCAGGAGCCGTCCGTGCTGACCGTGATCACGGTCGACGATCGTGCCACGCCGCCGGACCTGCCCCGCACGGCGGACGTCGCCGCCGTCCGGCGCGGCCGTCATGCGGCGGCGGTCAGCGCGTCCACGACCCGTCGCACGCTCGACGCGAGCCCCCACCGCTCGGCGAGCGCCACGAGCGCGTCCGGGTCGGCGGGCGTGGCGGGCAGCCGGTCGTCCACGTCGGCCACGGGGGCGTCGGCGGCCACCCGGACGACGGTCGGCGCGACCGCCAGGTAGTCGGCGGCCTCGGTGAGCCGCCGGCGCTGCGTCGCCGTGAGGCCGGCGTCACCGGCGTCGCGCGCCGCGAGCACGCCCTCGAGCGTCCCGTACCGGTGGATCAGCGCGGCGGCCGTCTTCTCGCCGATGCCCGCGACGCCGGGCAGGCCGTCGCTGGCGTCGCCGCGCAGCGTCGCCATGTCGGCGTAGGCCCGGCCGGTCGGCACGGCGTACTTCTCGGCGAGCAGGGCCTGGTCGACGACGAGCAGGTCCTTGATGCCCTTGACGGTGTAGAGCACACGTACCGGCACCTCGTCGTCGACGAGCTGGAAGAGGTCGCGGTCGCCGGTGACGACGTCGACGGCGGCGCGCTCCCCCGCCGGCCGCGCGGTCTCGCGCGCGACGAGCGTGCCGATGACGTCGTCGGCCTCGAACCCCGGGGCCCCGAGGCGCGCGACGCCGAGCGCCGCGAGCACGTCCACGATCACCGGCACCTGCGGCGACAGCGTGTCGGGGACCTCCTCGACCGCGGTGCCGCCCGGCACCTCCTGCGCGACGCGGTGCGCCTTGTACGACGGGATCGCGTCGACGCGGAACTGCGGCCGCCAGTCGTCGTCCCAGCACGCGACGAGCCGCGTGGGGCGCCGGTCGGTGACCAGCCGGGCGATCATGTCGAGCAGCCCGCGGACCGCGTTGACCGGCGTGCCGTCGGGCGCCTTCACCGAGTCGGGCACGCCGAAGTAGGCGCGGAAGTAGAGCGACGCGGTGTCGAGGAGCAGCAGGCGGTCGCCGGGCATGGGCGAACGCTACCGACGTCCACCGACGCGCGGGCGGGCCGAGCACGTGCGCGGGCCGGGCGGTGCCCCTCCGGCACC
>NZ_JBHUZW010000016.1:0-53555 GCF_042667215.1 Cellulomonas sp. NPDC057328
GCGCCGGGGGTGGGCGCCGCCCGGCCTCAGCGCCTGGCCTCCGCCATGATGCCCGCGCGCACGTCCTCGCCGGACGTGGCGATGCCGAACGCCTGGACCGCCTCGCGGGCAGCGGCGTTCAGCTTCTGCGGGACGACGACCTGCACGGTGACGAGCAGGTCGCCGGTCCCCCGGCTGGTCGTGATGCCGCGGCCCTTGACGCGCAGCGTCCGCCCCGACGGCGTGCCGGCGGGGACCTTCACGCGCACGGTCGAGCCGTCGAGCGTCGGCACCTCGATGGTCGCGCCGAGCGCCGCCTCGTCGAACGCCACCGGCACGGTCATGCGCAGGTTGTCGCCCTCGAGCGAGAAGACGGGGTGCGGCTCGACGCGCACGGTGATGACGAGGTCGCCGTCGGGGGCGCCGGGGTCGCCGGGCCGTCCCTTGCCGCGCAGGCGGATCTTCTGCCCGTCGCGCACGCCCGCGGGGATGCGGGCGTTGACGGTGCGTCCCTCGACGCTCAGCGACACCGTCGACCCCTCGGCGGCCGTGCGGAACGGCAGCGTCGTGGTCGCGGTCAGCTCGACGCCCGGCTGCGGCCCGCGGGCGCCGAAGCCCCCGCCGCCGCCGCCGCCGAACAGCCCGCCGAGGATGTCCTCGAACCCGGCCCCGCCGGCGCCGCCCGTCGAGTAGCGCGTGCGCCCGGCCGGGCCGTTCGCGCCCGCGCCGAACATGCCGCCGAACAGGTCCTCGAACCCGGGCGCACCCGCGCCGCCGCCGGGACCGCCGGCGCCCGCCCGGAAGCGGGCGCCGCCGGCCATGGCGCGCAGCTGGTCGTACTGCTGGCGCTGCTCGGTGTCCGAGAGCACCGCGTACGCCTCACCGATGTCCTTGAAGCGGGCCTCCGCCGCGGCGTCCCCGGGGTTCTGGTCGGGGTGCAGCTGGCGGGCCAGCTTGCGGTACGCCTTCTTGATGGTGGCGGCGTCGGCGTCCTTGGGGACGCCGAGCACGGCGTAGAAGTCCTTCTCGAGCCAGTCCTGGCCGGTCACGGCGCCTCCCTCCCGCTCCGTCGGTGCATGGTGGTGATGATGGTCAGCCCTCCGGGTCCACGACCGCGACACGCGCGGCACGCAGGATCCGCTCACCCGCCCGGTACCCCGGCTGGAGCACCTGCTGGACGGTGGGCTCGGTGACGTCGGCCGAGTGCCCGTGCATGAGCGCCTCGTGGACGTTCGGGTCGAACGGCTCGCCGGCCTCGCCGTAGCGCTCGACGCCGAGGCGCTGCAGCGTCGCCTCGAGCTTCTCGGCGATCGACGCGAACGGCCCGGACAGGTCGCCGTGCTGGCGGGCCAGCGCGATGTCGTCGAGGACCGGGATGAGCGCCTCGGCCACCGAGGCGACACCGCGCTCGTGCGCGGCGTTCGCCTCCACCTTCGACCGCTTCACGTACGCCGCGTACTGCTGCTCGAGGTTGTAGTGCGCCGCCTGGGCGCGCTGCAGCTCCTCGAGGCGCTCCGCCGCGAGACGCTCCGCCTCGGACGGCGTCGCGTCCGCGGCCGCACCGGCGACCGCCTCGGCGGCCGCGTCGAGCACGGCCTCCTCGGGCGTCGGGTCGCGGAGCAGGTGCGTCTCCGGGTCGATCCGTCGCTTGTCGGTCACGCGCGGGGTCCCCTCCGGGGGGACGGACCCGCCCTGCGGCTGGTCCGTCCCCTCGGGGTGCTGCTGCTCGTCGGTCACTTCTTGTCGTCCTCGTCGTCGACGATCTCCGCGTCGACGACGTCCTCGTCCGAGGACGTGGAACCGGTCGCACCGGCGGTGTCACCCGCGGGCGCGTCACCGGCCGGCGACGCCTGGTTCTGCGAGTACAGCGCCTCGCCGATCTTCTGGCTCGCGGTGAGCAGCGCCGCGTGCTTGGCCTTGACGGCCTCGACGTCGGTGCCCTCGAGCGCGGTCCGGAGCTCGGCGACGGCGTTGCGGACGTCCGACTTCACGTCGTCGGACAGCTTGTCGTCGTTGTCCGTGAGGAGCTTCTCCGTCTGGTAGACGAGCTGCTCCGCCGTGTTGCGGGTCTCGGCCTCCTCGCGGCGGCGCTTGTCCTCGGCGGCGTGCTCCTCGGCGTCCTTGACCATGCGGTCGATGTCCTCCTTGGGGAGGGCCGAGCCGCCGGTGATCGTCATCGACTGCTCCTTGCCCGTGCCGCGGTCCTTGGCGGACACGTGCACGATGCCGTTCGCGTCGATGTCGAACGTGACCTCGATCTGCGGGACGCCACGCGGGGCCGGCGCGATGCCGGTCAGCTCGAACGTGCCCAGCGGCTTGTTGTCCCGTGCGAACTCGCGCTCGCCCTGGAACACCTGGATGAGGACGGACGGCTGGTTGTCCTCGGCCGTGGAGAAGATCTCCGACCGCTTGGTGGGGATGGCCGTGTTGCGCTCGATGAGCTTGGTCATCACGCCGCCCTTGGTCTCGATGCCGAGCGACAGCGGGGTGACGTCGATGAGCAGGACGTCCTTGCGGTCGCCCTTCATGACGCCGGCCTGCACCGCGGCGCCGACGGCCACGACCTCGTCCGGGTTGACGCCCTTGTTGGGCTCCTTGCCACCGGTGAGCTGCGTGACGACCTCGGACACCGCGGGCATGCGGGTCGAGCCGCCGACGAGCACGACGTGGTCGATGTCCGCCACGTTGATGCCGGCGTCGCGGATGACCTGGTGGAACGGCGCCTTCACGCGGTCGAGCAGCGACTGCGTCATCTGCTGGAACTGCGCGCGCGTCAGCTTGGTGTCGAGGTGGATCGGGCCGTTCTCGCTCATCGAGAGGTACTGCAGCGAGACGTTGGTGCTCGTCGCGGACGAGAGCTCCTTCTTCGCCTGCTCGGCGGCCTCGCGCAGACGCTGCAGCGCGATCTTGTCCTTCGACAGGTCGACGCCCGTCGTGTTCTTCACCTCGGTGATGAGGTGCGCCACGATCGCGGCATCCCAGTCGTCGCCGCCGAGGCGGTTGTCGCCGGCGGTCGCGCGGACCTCGATGGTCGAGAAGCCGTCGTCGTCCTTGCCGACCTCCAGGAGGGACACGTCGAACGTGCCGCCGCCGAGGTCGAAGACGAGGATGAGCTCGTCCTCCTTGCCGCGCTCCAGGCCGTACGCGAGGGCGGCGGCCGTGGGCTCGTTGATGATGCGCAGGACGTTGAGGCCAGCGACGGTGCCGGCGTCCTTGGTCGCCTGGCGCTCCGCGTCGTTGAAGTACGCGGGGACCGTGATGACGGCGTCCGTGACGGGCTCGCCGAGGTACGCCTCCGCGTCGCGCTTGAGCTTGCCGAGGATGCGGGCGCTGATCTCCTGCGGCGTGTACTTCTTGTCGTCGACCGTCGTCGTCCAGTCCGTGCCCATGTGGCGCTTGACCGACGCGATCGTGCGGTCGACGTTGGTGACGGCCTGCCGCTTGGCGACCTCGCCGACGAGCACCTCGCCGGTCTTGGAGAACGCGACCACCGACGGCGTCGTGCGCGACCCCTCGGCGTTCGCGATGACCGTGGGCTCGCCGCCCTCGAGGGTGGCGACCACGGAGTTGGTGGTGCCGAGGTCGATGCCGACTGCTCGTGCCATGTGTGATGCCTTCCTTCCGGGGCTCGCGCCCCTGACTGCGACCACGTCTTGAGTCCGCTGCGCTCAAGTCTGCGTCCTCGTGGCGGCGGGCGCCAACTCGAGGAAGCGAACTTGAGTCTGATGGGCTCAACTCCTTGGAGGTCGCCGATGTTCCCGACGACAGTGAAGCGCCGGCGGTCCCGCTCGACCCGCCTGGCGTGCCGTCACCTGACCTGTGCACGTCTCACGTGGCTGTCCACGGCGTGTCCGCGTCCCACCGCGTTGTCCAGCCCGGTGGCAGCTCGAACAGAACCGGCGGGTTCCCACACCTCCACGTGAGGTCAGGCGAAGCCGCCGTTGCTCTTGAGGAGCTGGCCGTTGATCCAGCCGCCCTGGGCGGAGCACAGGAACGTGACCAGGTCCGCGGTGTCCGCGGGCGTGCCGTTGCGACCCAGCGGCGTCTGCTGCGCTCCGGCGGTGCGGATCTCGTCGCTCATCCACCCGGTGTCGACGGGGCCGGGGTTGATCACGTTGGCGCGGACCCCGAGAGGAGCCAGCTCGTGCGCCGCTGCGAGGGTGATGCGGTCCAGCGCCGCCTTGCTCGCGCCGTACGGGAGGTTGCCGACGGTGTGGTCCGAGGTCAGGGCGATGATGCGACGGCGCGGGTCGACGCCCTCGGCGCGCCGGCCGAACGCGCGGACGAGCAGCCACGTGGCTCGGGCGTTGACGGCGAAGTGTCGGTCGAAGCTCTCCAGGCTGGTGTCGAGGAGCCCGCTGGCGACGGACTCGCAGTGGCACATGACGAGCGCGTGGACGTCGCCGAGCACGTCGACCGCACGGTCGAAGAGTCGCTCGGCCGTCTCCGGCACGGCGAGGTCGGCCTCGATGGCCAGCGCCCTGGCTCCTGCGGCACGCAAGGTCCCGATGATCTGCTCGGTGGCGTGCGGCTCGCCTCCCCACGGCATGCGCTCGTCGTAGGGCGAGAAGTGCGTGAAGACGATGTCCCAGCCGCTGAGGGCCAGGCCGCGAGCGACGGCCGCGCCGATGCCCCGGGTTCGCCCTACCCCCGTGACCAGCGCGACCGGGCGTCCCTCGTCGTCGTCCATGCCTCCAGTGTCGGTCAGAGCGTGTGCCTGATGCCGTCGCCTGAGGATCTGGACACGAAGGTGGGACGGCGGCCGTCTCACCGCCCGTCGGTGTGCCTCAGAGCGTCGTGCGGCGGACACGTCCGATGAGGCCCTACAGCCGACGTGTGGGTTCGCACCGGACCTGTCACTTCCGCGCGGGGTTGTCATCGGCGTGGCGTTCTTCGCGCCCCGCTGGGGGTCGCGGCTGTGTCGAGGGCGGTGTCCGCCTCGGTGCGGTGTGGACGGGTCGGCGGTGGCGCTCCATGCCCGGGCGGCTGACGATGGGGCATGAGTGGTGACGGGCAGGTATCGGGCGGGCAGACGCCAGAGAAGGACACCCCGGGTGCTCAGTCGGGCGAGCCGTCGGGTGAGCACGCCGGCTCGCGAGAGGCGTCCGGTGACGGGCCGGCCGGGCAGGGCGTGGGTCCGGAGATGGCCGCGCTGGCGCGTGAGCTGCAGCAGGAGGACGACCCGCAGGCGGTGATGGACCGGGTCGTGACGGGTGTGGTCGCGAATGGTGAGCTCCGCCGAGGTGGCCACGATCACCCGGGTGCGGGGACGCCGGAAGGTGACCACCCAGGCGACCACGGGCGAGCAGGGACGGCGGCTGGACGAGCTGCAGGAACGCACCGGTGAGGGACCCTGCCTGGACTCGCTCTACGAGCAGCAGACGGTGCGGGTGGCCGACCTGGCCACCGAGACCCGCTGGCCTCACCTGGCCGAGCACGCCGAGCGGGCCGGCCTGCGCAGCGTCCTGTGCCTCCAGCTGTTCGTCGAGGGCGACAACCTCGGTGCGCTGAACCTGATCTCCGGCACGCCGGACGCGTTCGACGACGACGACGAGGACGTCGGGCTGCTGTTCGCCTCGCACGCCGCCATCGCGATCGCCGACACCGAGGAGCTGGCGCACGTGCGCACCGCGTTGGCCAGCCGCGACGTGATCGGACAGGCCATGGGCATCCTGATGGAGCGGCACAAGCTCACCGGCGACCGGGCGTTCGCGGTGCTGACCCGCGTCAGCCAGGACACCAACCGCCGGCTGCGTGACGTCGCCGACGAGCTGGTCGCCACCGGCCAGCTCCGCCGGTGAGAGCGCGCGACGCTGTCGGGTTGCTGCCGGGGTGTCGATGGTGGGCGGCGAGCCGGGTTCGGGTCGCGCCCGAGGTGTCGGGGTGCTGCCCTGGGACTACGCGGGGCGCCGGCCCGGGCCGGTGCACCCGCCAGGCTCCTTCGTTCGGCCCTTGAGCGAAGGAGCCGCCCGGCTCTCGACGCCGCCGGAACCACGCCCGGATGGCTCGGCAGCTCGGAGACGCGTGAGCGGGCCTCACCCCGAGGGGCGAGACCCGCTGCGCGGGGATGGCCCGTCAGAGCCGCTCGTCGTCGCTCTCGTCGACGTGCTCGAGCCAGGTGACGACGTTGCCGTTCTCGTCGGCTTCCTGGAGTGCGATGTGGGCCATGAACCGGTCGGGGGTGGCGCCGTGCCAGTGCTCCTCGCCGGGCTCGATGTGGACGACGTCGCCGGGGCGGATCTCCTGGACCTGTCCGCCGCGGCGGGCGACGTAGCCGATGCCGTCGGTGACGTAGAGCGTCTGTCCCTTGGGGTGGTGGTGCCAGGCGGTGCGTGCGCCGGGTGCGAACCGCACGTGCGCGCAGCCGACCGCCGACCGGTGGTCCGGATCGCGGACCGCGTCGATGAAGACGGTGCCGGTGAACCAGTCGCCGGGGCCTGGCGCGGTCCGGCCGCCGCTTCGCGTGAGCTTCATGGTCTCGTCCTTGCGTTCGCTGTGGTCGCCGGTCAGAGGGTGAGCAGCACCTTGGTGGCGCGGCGCTCGTCCATGGCCTTGTACCCGTCGGCGGCCTGCTCGAGGGGCAGGGTGAGGTCGAAGACCTTGCCGGGGTCGATCTGCCGCCGCCAGACGAGGTCGATCAGCTCGGGCAGGAAGCGGCGGACCGGGGCAGGACCGCCGAGGACCTGCACCTGGGAGAAGAACAGCAGCTGGCCGGGCAGCTCGACGTCGTGCGTGACGCCGACGAAGCCGACGTTCCCGCCCGGACGTGCGGAGCTGATGGCCTGGACCATCGACTCCTGCGTGCCGACGGCCTCGATGACGGAGTGGGCGCCGAGCCCGTCGGTGAGCTCCTTGATCCTCGCGACGCCCGCGTCGCCACGCTCCTCGACGATGTCGGTCGCACCGAAGTGGCGGGCGAGGTCCTGGCGGTCCTTGTGCCGGGACATCGCGATGATGCGCTCGGCGCCGAGCTGCTTGGCGGCGAGGACGCCCATGAGCCCGACCGCGCCGTCACCGACGACGGCGACCGTCTTGCCGGGGCCGGCCTGTGCGGCGACGGCGGCGAACCAGCCGGTGCCCAGGACGTCGGAGGCGGCGAGCAGGTGCGGGATCAGGTCGGGGTCGGGCTGGCCGGGGGTGGCCACGAGGGTGCCGTCGGCGAACGGGATGCGGGCCTTCTCGGCCTGGGTGCCGATGGCGCCGTCGACGAAGGTGCGGTGCACGCAGCTGGACGGGTACCCGGCGCGGCAGATCTCGCAGGTGCCGTCGGAGATGACGAACGAGCCGACGACGAAGTCGCCGGGCTTGACCGTCCGCACCTCGGCGCCGACCTCCTCGACGACGCCGACGTACTCGTGGCCCATGGTTGCGTGGTCCACGGGGTCCGCGCCGCGGTAGGGCCACAGGTCCGACCCGCAGATGCAGGTCGCGGCGAGCCGGATGACGGCGTCGGTCGGGTCGACGATCGTCGGGTCCTGGCGGTGCTCGACCCGGACGTCGCGGGGGCCGTGCATGATCACTCCGCGCATGAGTTCTCCCTTATTGTGAACTGGGTTGTCTCGAGCCTGCGCCGGATGCCGCGAGCGAGGGAGTCCCTGACGTGGGGTGTACCGGCGGTGCACCCCTCACCAGTGCCTCCCCCGCGCGCGGTCGGGGTCCTACCGTCGAGGTATGGACAACCGGGCGGACGTGCGCGAGTTCCTCATGTCGCGACGGGCGAAGGTGACCCCGGACGCGGCTGGTGTCGTCGGCGGGGCCAATCGGCGGGTGCCGGGTCTGCGGCGCAGCGAGGTCGCGGTGCTGGCGGGTGTGAGCGTGGAGTACTACGCCAAGCTCGAACGGGGCGCGATCGCCGGGGCGTCGGCCTCGGTGCTGGACGCCGTGGCGAGGGCACTGCAGCTGGATGACACCGAGCGCGCGCACCTGTTCGATCTGGCCCGGGCAGCGGACGGCATCCCGTCGTCGGGTCGGCCGCGCCGTCGCGCGGTCCGGTCGGCGACGCCTCGGCCCAGTCTGCAGTGGGCGTTGGCCGCGATCACCGACGGGGTCGCGTTCGTGCGCGACCAGCGCCAGGACCTGCTGGCGACCAACGCCCTCGGGCGCGCCTTCTACTCTCCGGTCATCGGGGACGGCGGCCGCACGCCCAACCTCGCGCGGTTCCAGTTCCTCGATCCCGCGGCCCGGGACTTCTACCCGGACTGGGAGCTGTTCTGCGAGATGTGCGTGGCGATCATGCGCACCGAGGCCGGGCGTGACCCGCACGACAAGGGGCTGCAGGACCTCGTGGGCGAGCTGTCGACGCGCAGTGAGACGTTCCGCCGGCTGTGGGGCGCGCACGACGTCCGCACCCACGGGTCGGGCACCAAGCGGTTCCACCACCCCGTGGTCGGTGAGCTGACCCTCGCGTACGAGGAGCTCGCGATCACCGCCGAGCCGGGCCAGGTCCTCATGGTCTACACCGCCGAGCCGGGCTCGCCGTCGGCCGAGCGCCTGCGCCTGCTCGCGTCGTGGGCCACGGACCCCTCACCCGCGGCCCGGTCGGAGGCGTGATGGAGCTGCAGGAGTTCCTCGACCACGTCGCCCGCGGGGCGGTCATCGAGGGTGGCTCCGAGGAGCACGCGTTCCTGCACGCCGCGGCCCAGGACGCGCTGCGGGTGCTGGCGGAGCTCAACTCCGGCTACCGCACGCCCGCAGAGGTGCGCGCGCTGCTGTCCCGGCTCACGGGGCGGCCCGTGGCGGACTCGGTGGCCCTGTTCCCGCCGTTCCACTGCGAGTTCGGCCAGAACCTCACGCTCGGCCAGGACGTCTTCATCAACATGGGCTGCCGGTTCCAGGATGCCGGCGGCATCACCCTCGGCGACGGGACGCTGATCGGGCACGGCACCACCATCGTGACGCTCAACCACGCCGCCGACCCCGCGCGTCGCGCCGACATGGTCCCGGCGCCCGTCGTGATCGGCCGCAAGGCCTGGCTCGGCGCCTCTGTCACGGTCCTACCGGGCGTGACGATCGGAGACGGCGCCATCGTGGGCGCCGGCGCGGTCGTCACCAAGGACGTGCCCGCGAACGCGATCGTCGCCGGCGTCCCGGCACGGCTCGTGCGTATGACGGGGTTCAGCGCCTGACCGCTCCGCCACCCGCGTGAGGATGTCGACACGATGGTGAGACGACGGTCGTCCCACGCGCCTGTCCGCAGCCCGTTCACCGCGCTGGACGGCAGACATGCATGGCGCGTCCCTACAGGACCTGGGCCCCGTCCACGACGCGCGAGGTCGCGGGTTGCGCGCGACGTCGCGGGCTCGAACCAGCGCGTTCGCGGCTGACCCGCGACTTCGGTCTGCGCAGCCTCCTTCTTCGACCCGCCGCGTCCCGTTGAGGTCCCGGCGGCACCCGGACGAGACTGCTCGTCATGACACCTGCCCTCGCCCTGCGCGCGCCCACGTCGGCTGACGAGGTCGAGGCACGGGCGGCGCACGAGGAGCTGGCGCGCGAAGGCTTCTCCTTTCTTCCCGACGGCCGACTCGACGACTGGATCGGTTACCTCGCCCACTTGGCCGACGAACACGGGGGCGTCGACCTGCCCGTCGGGCGCGTGCCCGCCACGTTCCTGGTTGCCGACGTCGGCGGCACCATCGTCGGCCGCGCCTCCGTCACCCCGGGACCGTGACCCTCGTCGTGCCGCTCGAGGAACTCCACGACCCGGGTGAGCACCTCGTCACGGAGCTCGCCGAGCACGCCGTGCCCGCGGCCCGGGTAGACGTGCGTCTCGGCGCCCGGCACACGCTCGTCGATGCGACGGGCTGACGCCTCGGGGGCGCTCAGCACGGACGCGCCGCCGAACAGGGCGAGCACCGGCACGGTGAGGCTCGCCAGCTCGGCGTCGGTGAGGACGCGCGCCCAGCCGAGCGCGCGGCGGTAGCCGAACGCCGCCCTCGCGACGGCGTGGTCCTCGTGGCCGATCGTCACCCCGGGCGTGAGCCACTCGCCCATCGCCCGCCAGCCGGCCTCGGTGAGGCGTGATGCGAGGCGGACGAACCTGAGCAGTGACCGCCACGGCGTCCGGACGAACACGCCGTTGGGCTCGACGAGGGTGAGGCTGGCTACCCGCTGCGGCGCCCCGAGTGCGGCGAGGGTCGCGTGCCACGCCCCGTTCGACTCTCCCATGACGTGCACCCGGTCGAGGCCGAGCCCGTCGAGCGTCTCGGCGAACCACGTCGCGACGTCGGATTCGCCCACGGGTGCCGTCTGGACGCTGAGGCCGGCCGTCCCGATCGTGTCGGGCGCGTAGGTGACGCGTCCGCGGGCGAGCGTCTCGACGTCGCGGTACCAGGACAGCCCGTTCCCGTTGAGTCCGTGCACCAGGACGAGCGGTGTGCCGCCGCCCGCCCCGGACCAGCGGACATGCGTCGTCCCGAACCGGGTCGGCACGTCGGCCTGCTCTGCAGGGACGGGCCACAGCGCTTCGAGCCCCCGGTACGTGCGCAGGTACTCCTGCCGCGCTGCCTCGTCCGTGAACCGCCCGATCTTGCCCATCGTCACCTCCACCGTCGTGATACGACCATATCATTATGGTGATATGGCCGTACCATCTCCGTCACGGAAACGTCAGGAGCAGGGAGGTGCACGGTGCCACGGTTGGTCGACCACGAGGAGCGCCGGCGAGAGATCACCGGCGCGGCGCGGCGCGTCATCGCCCACCACGGCCTGCGCGCCGCCACCTTCCAGTCGGTCGCCGAGGAGGCCGGCATCTCGGTGCGGCTCGTCCAGTACTACTTCGGTTCCAAGCGCGACGTCCTGCTCGCCACCCACCAGGCCGTCGTGGCCGACGCCGGACGTCGGTTCGCGCAGCGCCTCGCCGGCCTGGGCGCCGGGGCGGAGCCGGCGCACGTCGTGCGCGGGCTCCTCGTCGAGCTGCTGCCGACCGACGGCGCGCGACGCGAGGACGCCGTCGTGCTCGGCGCCTTCCACGCCGACGGTCTCACGGGGTCGGACCTGACGAGTGAGGAGACCCTCGGCGCCCCGCGATTGCTCGTCGACGCCGTGGCCGCCCAGGTCCGGCGCCTGCGCGCGCCCGAGGGCGCCCACCTCGCCGACCTCGACGCCTGGCTCGTCGTGGCCGCCGCGGCCGGCTTGGCGCAGGCGATGCTGGCCGACCCGGTGGCCGCCGCGCGCGCCGACGAGCTTCTCGACAGGCTCCTCGACCGGATGCTCGCTCCCTGACCGGCCGCCCCTTGCAGCACGTCCTGCAGTACAACCCTCTGCAGACCGGGCTGGCGTGGCTGCCGTTCGCGGCGGGCATCGTCATCGCGTCGGGCTGACGGCCCCGCTCCTGGCACGCGTGGCGCCGGGGATCCCCACCTCCGTCGGCCTGCTCGTCGCGGCCGGCGCGCTGCTGTGGTCGTCGACCATGGGCGTCGACACCTGCTGCATCGGCCACCTCATGCCGGCGATGTTCGCCCTGGCCTTCGGCTTCGGCATGAGCCTGCTCGCGATGACCTCCACCGCGGTCGACGGCGCGCGACCCCAGGAAGCCGGCATCGCGTCGGCGGCGCTCGACCGCGCCCCCTCATGCCGTGCGCGTGGCCAGGAACTTCAGCACGGCGAGGACGCGGCGGTTGTCCGTGTCGGTGGGGGGCAGGTCCAGCTTGGCGAGGATGTTGCCGACGTACTTCTCGACCGCGCTGTGACTGACCGAGAGGGCGTCGACGATCCCGCTGTTGGAGCGGCCGTCGGCCATGAGCCGCAGCACCATCAGCTCACGCGGCGTGAGTCGGTCGATCGGGTCGTGGCCGCGGCGCACGAGCAGCTGGGCGACGACCTCGGGGTCGAGCACCGTCCCCCCGGCGGCGACCCGGTGCAGCGCGGCGAGGAAGTCGGGCACGTGCGCGACCCGGTCCTTGAGCAGGTAGCCGACACCGCTGGTCTGCGCGGACAGCAGGTCGGTGGCGTAGCGCTCCTCGACGTACTGGGACAGCACCAGGATGGCGACCGTCGGGTGCTGGTGGCGGATCACGAGGGCGGCGCGGATGCCCTCGTCCGTGTACGTGGGCGGCATCCGGACGTCGATCAGCGCCAGGTCGGGGCGGTGCTCCTCGACCGCACGCAGCAGCTCCTCGGCGTCGGGCACGACCTCGGCCACCTCGATGTCACCGCCCGCGAGCAGCGTGGTCAGGCCTGCTCGGAGCAGGACGGAGTCCTCGGCGATCACGACTCGCACGGCAGCTCCACGGTGATCGTCGTCGGCCCGCCGGGCGGGCTGTCGAGGTGGAACGTGCCGTCGACCGACGCGGCGCGCTGGGCAAGGCCGCGCAGCCCGGTGCGCTCCCCGGTCCGGTCGGAGGCGACGTCCGGGTCGGCGCCGCCCCGGCCGTCGTCGGACACGACGACCCGGAGCCGGTCAGCGACGCGCTCGACGACGACCTCGGCATGGTCGGCCTGGGCGTGCTTGGCGATGTTGGTGAGCGCCTCGGACACGGTGAAGTAGGCGATCGCCTCGATCACCGGGGAGCAGCGTGGCGCCACCGCGACGGTCAGCCGCACCGGGAGCGGCGCCCGCGCGGCGATCCCCGACAGCGCGGCGTCGAGCCCTCGGTCGTCGAGGACTGCCGGGTGCAGGCCGCGGACCAGCTCGCGGAGCTCCGCGACGGCCTGGACGGCCTCGTCGTGAGCCGCCTCGATCGCCCGACCGGCGGGTCCGGACGCGTCGGTCAGTGCGGCGCGGGCCATCCCCAGGTTCATCGCCAGGGAGACCAGCCGTTGCTGCGCGCCGTCGTGGAGGTCCCGTTCGATCCGCCGGCGTTCGGCGTCCGTGGCGGCGACGACGTCGGCCCGGCTCCGCGACAACGACTCCACACGCCCGGACAGCGTCTCGCTGCGGCTCGGGCCGAGCAGGGCCCGGGCCGCGGCGGTGTCCACCCGGGCCACCCCTCGGGCGACCCACGGGGCCGCGAGCAGCGCCGCCACCGCCAGCGCCGTCCACCCGGCGGCGAGCGCCGGCGGTCGGGCGCCGCCGGACGCCAGTGCCGCAGCCACGGCGACCCAGGCCAGCCAGGACGCCGCCACCGCGCCGGCACCGAGCGCGCCGAGGGGCAGCGCCAGCCCGTGGTACGCGATCTGCCGCCAGGTGCCCGGCGCACCCCACTCGCGCAGCAGCGACCACGACCACCGGCCGTCGGGGCTCGGCGGCGGCAGGTCGACCCCGAGCAGACCCCGGAAGCGCCGGCGCTGCAGCGCGGTGAGGACCCGGATCGCGGCCAGCACCGGGAGCGGGACGACGACGGCCAGGGCCACCAGGGCGACGGTCCGCACCCGGTACTCGGGGGACGCGTACATCAGGCTCCACACCGCGCAGTACACGGCGGCGACCGGCAGGACCCACGCGAGCGCGAACGAGACCAGACCGAGGGGCAGCCCCACGAGCGCGTGCGCGGTGCCGCCCCGCCCGCGGGCCGACCACCAGGCGCGCAGCACCGTGGTGAGGGCCGTCCCGCGCCGCCTGGCCACGGCCGCTCCAGTCGAGGTCACGGGCTCACCGTAGAGAAGAGCCCGTCCGCGCAGCCATGGGGTCACCCCGCCGCCGGGGTGCGGACATCCCCACCACGCCGCGACCGTCTGCCCCACCGACGACGCCCGGCGCGGGCTCACCCGCGCTCGTCACGCTGCCGGTACGGCCGGCGTGGTGCTCGGCCGCACCGCCGCCTGCGGTCGGCCGTAGGCGAACCGTCGGAGAGCCACCTCGAGGGGGCCCTGGCTCCCGGCCCGACGCAGCGCGACGGCGACCGCCACCGTGACCAGCCACACCCCGACGGCCAGCAGGGCGGCCTGCGCGGTGGAGATGCGCCCGCCCAGGCCAAGGCCCCAGTCGCTCAGGAGCGGCGCGAAGATCACCGACTGCAGCAGGTAGCAGGTCAGGGACCGCTCGCCCACGGCCGTCACCGCCGACACGACACCGGTCCGCCCGCCCCACACGGCGGCGAGCCAGCCGAACAGGCACACGTAGCCCAGGCCCATCACGTCCCCGGCGATGTGGTGGACCAGCTCGGCGAGCGCGAGCGGCGTGTGCCCCGGACGCCACACCTGCCCGACGGCGAGCGCGTACGGGAGGCTGCCGACCAGGCTGAGCGTGGCCGCTGCCGCGGCGACCTGACCGAGCCGACGTCGGTGCTCGGCCGGCCGCGTGAGCCAGCCGGCCCGCGCCAGGAGGATCCCCACCACGAGGTGCGGGACGAGCATGAGCGTGACCGTGTACAGGGCCGTCACCGTCGCCGTCGCGCTGACCCGCTCCAGCGCCGAGGACAGGTACGTCGTCGTCGCCTCCGCCGCGGCGACGTCGCCGCCCCCAGGGTCCGAGGGGAGGAGCAGGACGATCCCGCCGACGGTCATCGAGACGATGTACGCGACCCCCGCCCACCACACCAGTGCGGTGCGGGAGCGGCGCAGGAACAGCAGTGCCACCAGACCGGCGGCGCCGTACGGGGCCAGGATGTCGCCGCCGTAGAGCAGGGCCGCGTGGACGAGCCCGAGGACGACCAGTCCCACGCTGCGGCGCACGAGGACCCCGCGGGTCGCTCTCCGGCCGGCACCGCGCGCGGCGAGCCGCCCCGCGATCGTCGCCAGCCCGAAGCCGTAGAGGATCGCGAACATCGGTCTGACGTGGCTGTCGGCGACGAGCGTGACGGCGCCGTCGACGAGGTGGTCCAGCGGCGAGCCGCCGACAGGGCGCCCACCGGCCTCGTTCCAGCCGGCGTCCGACCAGAGGTAGCCCCACACGTTCGCCGACGCGATGAGCAGCAGCAGCATCCCGCGGGCGAGGTCCGGCGCGAGGGAGCGCGGCGGAGGCGGAGACGCTGAGGCTGCGGATGTCCGTGCAGGCAGCTCTCGGGGTACCAGTGCCGTCGCGGTCTCGTCGTGGCTCATGACCGTGAACGCTAGGGACGCGCACGGAGCAGCCCCATGGGGCAGACCGTCGGTTGCACCTGGGGTTCTCCCCACCGTGCCACCGGACATCGAGTGGTCCCGCGCGTCCGGTCGGTGCGGTGGTCGCCGTGCGTTCTGCGGCCTGGCGCCGGGTGGCATGCACGGCGGTTCCATGGCCTTCCTCGACCAGGTCGTCTTCACGGGCGGTCCCGTGTCGACGACACTGGCGCCGTGGACGGTGCAGACGACGACAGGCAGGGCGTGAGGCACCGCGACCCCGGGCTGACGGCCTACGAGCTCACCGCCGAGGACGTGCTCGTGACGTGCCCTTCCTGCCAGGGCTGCGCCAGGGTCGTCGTGACGTCACGGACCGACGAGTGGCTCACGTCGTGGCCCCGCCGCCTCGTGTGCCCGCACTGCTCGCTGGTGCAGGAGCGTCCACCGAGGTCGGGGAGCGCGTGGGGTGGAGCGACCGACCCCTACTTCGGCGCGCCGCTGTGGCTGCAGGGTCCGTGCTGCGGCGGGCGGGTGCTGTGGGCCTACAACGAGCGCCATCTCAGCGTGCTCCGCGCACACGTCGCCGCCAGGCTGCGCGAGCGCCCACCGGACGGCCTCGGCCCCACGAGCATGCTCGAGCGCCTGCCGTCGTGGATCACCTCCGCACAGCACCGCGAGGAGGTGGTGCGGACGATCGACCGTCTGCAGCGACGCGTGCCGTCGAGGACTCGGACAGGCACGTGAGACGGATCCCCCGCCCGGCGACGAACCTGATCGATCAGCACGACTCCTCGACGACCAGCAGCGTGCGCCGCTGGTCGTCCCGGAGCTCCTCGGCGTCGAAGTCGGTGTGGTCACCGGGACGCCGACCGTCATAGGCGCGTCCGATCCCGCGGGACGACGCCGTGCGACGGGCTGAGCTGGGCGGGCCCACGGCCGCCGGCGCCCACCACGGTCCGGGACGCACCCGGTTGACCTTGACACCGTGTGAAGGGGTCAGATGGGTGGCGACATGTTGAGCATCGGAGAGATCGCACGCAGCACGGGCGTGTCCCGGCGGATGCTGCGCCACTGGGAGCAGCTCGGACTCATCGACCCGGCATCGGTCGACGCGTCGACCGGGTACCGCCGCTACGCGGACAGCCAGGTCGGGCGCGTGCGGACGGTGGTGCACCTGCGCGCGCTCGGTTTCGGGCTGGAGAGGATCGCAGATCTGCTCGACCCCGGTCTCACCGAGCCGCGCCTGGTGGAGCTGCTGCGGGAACGAGAGAAGCAGCTCGTGCTCGCGATCACCGAGGAGTCGGCACGTCTCGTGGAGGTGCGGTCGCGCCTCGCGGCCCTCGAGCGAGGAAGTGACGCCGTCATGAACGCCCTGCAGCTCGTCCCCCTGCCGGAGCTCCGGCTGCTGGCCGTCCGCGTGACGGTGCGCGACGAGACCGAGATCCCCGAGGGCGCGCGCGAGGTGGTCGCCGAGCTGCGCGCCCGCCTGGCTCCCGACGCCGGTGACGCCGAGGTCGTGCTGCTCTACGACGGCACCTCCGACGAGTCCATCATGGTCACGGCCGGGACCACGGCGACCGCGAGCGCACGTGCGCTGGAGGTCGTGGAGGTCCCCGCGGTCGCGGAGGGCGTCTCCGTGACCTTCGACCAGCCCCCTGTCGACGTGGCCGCCGCCTGGATCAGCCTCGACGCAGCGCTCCGTGACCGGGGACTTCGCACGACAGGCGTCCACAGGCAGACCACCGCGCCGAACGCCGCCGTGACACTGCAGGCCGGCGTGCGGCCTCTGCGTTGACAGCGGGCGCGAGTCGAGTTCCGAGCGCGTCGGACATGGGCAGGTCGCCCACCGCTCGCCAGACCCAGCGCGTGTCGAGTACCTCACCTGCTTCCCGCGTCGGCGTCGTTCGCCGGTCGCGGCTCGGCCGGTGCGGTCGACCCTCGATCGGGTCGGAACGTGAGCGTGCCGCCATGACCGTCGTCGACCCACCGGTGCTGCCGCTCATGGGGAGGCGGCGCTGCTCGCGTCGACGGTGCTCCTTGCGCTCGCCCTACCCCGGATCGGACCGGAGACCCGGGTGCTCGTGGCGTCGTCGCCGGCGCTCGGCGCTGTGACCGCGATGTGCCTGCCGGCCACCGGGTCGATGCCGCGACGCCTGGTCCCTGACGACCGCGGCCGTCACGGTGGCCGCCGCACCTACGACCGTCACGAGTGCCGCCACGACGCCGGTCCGGTCACCATCGCGCACCCGGCATCCGCTCGACGGTGGCCTCGCCCTGGCGGACCCGCAGGCACTGCTGGAACGCGGCTTCCTCCGCGCTGAGGCTCTGCCACGCCCTCGTCTGGCTCTCGATCTCCGCCTCCGTGTGCCCGAGCTCCGCCAGCTCCTCGGGCGAGGCGAGCATCCCGTTGTGCAGCCCTTCGGTGTCGGACGCCAGACCCGCGTCGACCCGGGCAGCGACGGCCGGGTCCGCGCACCAGTCGACGTCGGCACTCTCGCCCGTCACCGGCTCGGCGGCCGCAGGGGTCGGGCCCGGAGCACCCGCCTCCGGGGTCGGGGCCGCGGTGACGGTCGGCGCGCGCCCGTCGTCGCCCAGGGGCGTCGAGGAGCTCGCGGGGGCGCACGCTGCCAGGAGGAGAGCCGCCCCGACAAGAGCGAGCCCCGACGTCTTCCGCACCGCGGCACATCCCTTCCTGGACACCTCTGCGAGCGTACGGATCGATGATCAGGTCCGCGGGCGTTCCAGAACCGTGGGATGGCAGGGCGGACAGCCGCTCGTGGCGAATCGCGAGCGACCTGCGAGCGAGAAACTCGACACGAACGTGAGACGGCGGCGGTCTCACCACGTCACGGGTGCGGGTGTGGAGCTGCGCGCTCGGATCTCACTAGAGTCGCGGCGATGCGAGTTCTGGCGTGGGACGGCTACCGCGACGTGCGTGACCTCGGCGGTCTCCCGACGCCCCTGTCGTCGACCGGTACGACGCAGCTGGGCCGCGTAGCACGTGGTCCTCGGCGCGAGTGGTTGACCGGCACCGGTCGCGAGGAGGCCTTCCGCTGGGGCGTGCGCACCGTCGTCGACCTGCGCAATGCCGACGAGCACGGGCCCCGGACCGGCGACCCGCACGCCGCGGGGACGCCGTGGATCGGGGTCACGGTCGTCCACGCGCCCACCGAGGACCCGGCACACGCGGAGTTCATGAGGACGTGCGGGCCGATCCTCGACTCGCCTGCGTACTGGTGGCACAACGCGCGCCTCCTGCCGGACCTCCTGCGCGCAGCTCTGCTCGCCGTCGCGACGGCGGAGCCCGGGGTGCTGGTCCATTGCAGCGCCGGCCGCGACCGCACCGGCATGGTCGTCGCGCTGCTGCTCGCCCACGCCGGCGTCCCACCTGAGTACGTCGCCGCCGACTGGGCCGAGTCCGTGCGAGCCACCGCTGGACGCGGGTACCACGCCGACGACCGGCAGTCGTCCTGGGACGCCGCACAGGTCGAGGCGTTCCTCGCCGAGACCGTCCCGGTAGCCGAGGAGACCGCGGCGGACGTGAGCAGGGTGCTCGACGTCATCGGGCTGGACGACGACGGCCGGGCCCGGCTGCGCGACCGGCTCGTCGGCTGACCGACTCAGACCTGAGCGGCATGTGCCCCCTCTGGTGCTCGAGAGGTGGAGCCGACCGCGGCTCGAGCCGCGTACGTGACAGCCGTGGGTGTGAGAGCCGGTGAGCGGCATGACCGGATGTCGTGGTCAGGCCTCCGTCACGTCAGGTCGGGGGCTCAGGCAGGTCCAACCGTGTGGTGAGGCGACGGATGAGCGCGGTGACGTCCGCCCGTGCGATGCCTACGGCGTGCTGCCGGTCCTTGCAGGCGTACGTCTGCGCGGGCCGTCACAGGGGGCGCGGTCGGTAGGCCTCCAGGAGTCGCTCCGTGAGGGCCTCGAACTGCGGGTCGACCACCCGGCGCGCGGGGTCGGCATCGTGCCACGCGACGATCTCGCGGGCGCCGTGCGCGAAGGGGATGCGGGGCGAGAACTGCGGGACCAGCCGCCGGACCTTCGTGTTGTCGAAGATCATCGTGTGCGCCTTGTCGCCGAGGATCCCGGCACCCAGCTCGGGGTCGGCGGCGGCGATCGCCTCGGACGCGACGTGCACGAGCCGCGGCTCGTCGACGCCGGCGGCCCGGGCCATCGCGAGGTAGATCTGGTCCCACGACGGCGCCTCGTCACCGGTGATGTGGAACGCCTCGCCGATCGCCTCCTCGCGCCCCAGCAGCCCGACCAGCCCGACCGCGACGTCGGCGCTGTGCGTGAGGGTCCACCGCGACGTCCCGTCCCCGGGGACGACGACCTCCAGGCCGCGGCGCATCCGGTCGACCACCGTCCAGCCGCCGTCCATCGGGACCAGCGTGGCGTCGTAGGTGTGGGACGGGCGCACGATCGTCATCGGCAGGCCGGTGTCGCGGTAGGCGCGGACGAGGAGGTCTTCGCACGCGATCTTGTTGCGCGAGTACTCCCAGAACGGGTTGCGCAACGGCGTCGACTCGACGACGGGCAGGTGCGTGGGAGGCGTCTGGTAGGCCGAGGCGGAGCTGATGAACACGTACTGCCCGGTGCGGCCCGTGAACAGGTCGAGGTCGGCCCGGACGTGCTCGGGGGTGAACGCCGTGAACTCGACGACGGCGTCGAACTCCTGGCTCCCCAGCGCGGCGCGAACCGACTCCGCGTCGCGGACGTCGGCGTGGAGCACGCGGGCGCCGTCGGGCACCGGACGCTTCGTCGACCGCCCGCGGTTGAGGAGTGTGACCTCGACGCCCTCCGCGACGGCTCGCCGGGCCGCCTCCGTGCTGATGATGCCGGTCCCGCCGATGAACAGCGCGCGCAGTGCCATGACCGCAGGATACGGACCGGCGCACCGCCGGACCGGTGAACTCCCTCGCCGGTCGTCGCCCCGAGGAGACGACCTGTGGGACGGTGCTGGCCGTGGACGCCCGACCGGAACCCGACCCGACGTGAGCTGGCACGCCCCGGACGACGCGATCAGGGCGGCGTTCCGGCAGATGCGGGACGACCTGCGCACCGAGCTGGCCGACCGGGCGGCCGTCACGTCGCCGGAGCCTCCCCGTGGGGCCGGGCCGGAGGGCCGGGACTGGGACCCGGACGACGTCTCGATCACCCCGCGGGCGCGAGGCGCCGCCCGCGTCTGGTGGAGCCAGAGCGCGAGGAACGTCCAGGTCGGCGCGGGCGTCGGTGGCGCCTTCGCGAACTGGCAGCTCCCGCGTGACGACACGGCCGTCGCCGCCGTGCGGCGCGTGGTCGACGCCGCGGTCGCCGGCCGTGTCCAGCCCGGCTGGGGCGAGGTGGACTACGGCGGCCGGCTGGGCGTCGTGCGCGCGGGCTGCTGCCGCGTGTCCCTGCTCGACGGCACCCTCCTCGAGGACCCCAGCCTGGGCGCCCGTCAGCGCGCGCGGGTCTTCCCGGCCGGCCCCGTCGAGTGGGGGCCGTGGTCGGAGCCGTACGTGTAGCGCCACCCGGCGCCGCTCTCCGCAGGACGCCTGCCGGGCGCAGGCGCAGGCGAGTGGCCGTCCCCCGGGTCGACGGCCGCCGTCACGCGCCGACGGGGCGCCGGAGGACCGGCGCCCCGTCGGGAGCGCTCGGCGCGGTGGGCGCCGGGTGCTGCACGCGAGCCGTCAGATGCGAGAGCCGTCGCCGCCGTCGACGTCGTCCACCACGAGCGGGTCAGCCTCGACGCCGCTCACCGGCGCGGTCGTGGGCGGCACGGTCTCGTCGACGACGGGGACGACGGGCGGCGTCGGGTTCGACAGGTCGACGCCCGTCACCTCTGTCTCGTCGGAGCCGCTGCTCCGGCCGGCCACCACCGCGGCCGCCGCAGCCGCCGCGACACCGAGGCCCGCGGCGGCGACCTTGCCGGACACCCCGGCGTGGCCGCTGTCCCCGCGCGACGCCGCCGCGTCCTCGACCCCGGGGGTGCCGGTGACCCCGGTCCCGATCGACCCGCGCCAGGCGCCCGTCGCGTAGCCCTCGTCCTCGATGAAGGCCTTGAACCGCTCGAGGTCGCGCTCGGCCTGGTTCTCGACGACGTTCAGCTTGTCGCCGACCTTCTCGACGAGGCCCTCGGGCTCGTACTCGAGCGACAGGTGCACCGACGTCTGGCCGCCGCCGACGTCCTCGAACGTCACCGCGCCCGCGTTCGTCGCGCCCGAGGTCGCCGCCCACGACACCTTCTGGTTCGGCACCTGGTCCAGGACCTGGGCCTCCCACTCGCGGCGCACCCCCGCGATCTCGGCGACCCAGTGCAGGCGGTCGTCGCTCAGCTGCGTGACCTTCGTGACGCCCCCCATGAAGTGGGGGAACTCCTCGAACTGCGTCCACTGGTTGTAGGCGACGCTGATCGGCACGTTCACCAGGATCGACTTCTCGACCTTCGTCGTCATGTTCTCTCCTCCGGTTGGGCGGTGGCACCGCGGGGGTCGTGCGGCGGCCCTTTCAGCATCGCCTCGCGGCGCTGATCGTGCCCGCCGGAGGTGCGAGCGCGGCGCAGACCCGGTCCCTCGGACAGGGGAGCGGCACGTCGGGTGGGCGCATGGGCAGCCTCCAGGGCACAGGGCCACCGTCAATCCCGTGGACCGCTGGGGTGCTCGCTGCGATCGTCGAGGCCATGGACCAGGACGACGTCTGGGACGCCGAGACCGCGCAGCACTACGACACCCCGGGCACCGGCATGTTCGCGCCCGACGTGCTGGGGCCGACCGTGGACCGGCTCACCGTGCTGGCGGACGGCGGGCGGGCGCTCGAGCTGGCCATCGGCACCGGCCGGGTCGCCGTGCCCCTCGCGGAGCGCGGCGTGCCCGTCGTCGGCATCGAGCTGTCACGGCCGATGCTCGAGCAGCTGCGGACCAAGGTCGACGAGGCCACGGTCCCGGTCGTCGTGGGCGACATGGCGACCGCGGTCGCGCCGGGCGCGTTCTCGCTCGTCTACGTCGTCTACAACGCCATCTCCAACCTGCTGACCCAGGAGGAGCAGGTCGCGTGCTTCCGCAACGCCGCGCGGCACCTGGTGCCCGGCGGCCGGTTCGTGGTCGAGCTGTGGGTACCGGAGCTGCGCAAGCTCCCGCCCGGCACCGAGGCGACCGTCTGGGCGCTCGAGCCCGGCTACATCGGCCTCGACACGTACGACCTGCTGCACCAGCGCGTCGTCTCCCACCACTTCTCGTTCGACGAGAGCCGCGAGGCCCGTCTCGGCCGCAGCCCGCACCGCTACATCTGGCCCGCGGAGCTCGACCTGATGGCTCAGCTGGCCGGCCTGACGCTCGAGAGCCGGCACGCCGACTGGTCCGGGGCCGAGTTCACCGCCGGGTCACGCTCGCACGTGTCGGTCTACCGCTCGCCGTCGACGCGGTAGACGCCGTACCGACCCGTCCTGGACCGGCCGGCGCGGTTGACCACGTGGACGGTGGAGCCTGCACGGCGGGCGCGGCGATCTCGGTGAGGTCCTCGACGCCGCGCGACGTCACGACTTCTTCCGGTACAGAGGTGAGCCGGCTCCGCGGCTCCGCGCGCGGGACCTCTGGCGGACCCGTGATCGGTCACCGCAGCGGGCGGACCGCGAGGTCGCGGGGATCGTGCGAGGACGCGGGCTCCCACCCGCGACCTCGCACGGAACCTACGACCTCGCGACCTCGCCCGCGACCTCTCGGTGGGCTCAGCGGAGTGGCGACCCTCCCGGGGGGGGCGACGCCCGACCCCACCTGCGGCGGTTGCTGAAACGGTTCTGTACCTGTCTGCCCGGCTCGCCGACCCGTACGTTCGAACGCGCCGCTCTGTCCGACCCCCCACCCGGTCGAGGTGACCCCCCATGAGATCTCTCGCTCTTCCCCGTGCTCCGCGGTCCACCGCCGCACGGCTCCTGCTGTCCGTGATGACGGTGCTGGCGCTGACGCTCGCACTGCTGACCGCCGCTCCCCCGTCCGCCCAGGCGCACGGGTGGATCTCCGACCCGCCCAGCCGGCAGGACCTCTGCTACACCGGCGCCGTGAAGGACTGCGGTCCGGTCCAGTACGAGCCGTGGAGCGTCGAGGCTCGCAAGGGCTCGATGGCGTGCTCCGGCGGCGGCCGGTTCACCGAGCTCGACAACGAGTCCCGCGCGTGGCCGCGGCAGGCGCTCAAGACCAACCAGACGTTCACCTGGGACATCGTCGCGAACCACTCCACGTCGACGTGGGAGTACTTCGTGGACGGCCGCCTGCACACCACGATCAACGACAACGGCGCGCTGCCGCCCAAGCGGTTCACCCACCAGATCAACAACCTGCCCGAGGGCAACCACAAGATCTTCGTCCGGTGGAACATCGCCGACACGGTGAACGCGTTCTACCAGTGCATCGACGCGTACATCACGCCCGGCGGCAACCCGGCACCGCAGCCGACGACCACGCCGACGCCCCAGCCGACGTCGACGACCCCGGCGCCGCAGCCGGGCACCGGCGCCTGCACCGCCACCGTGCGTGCCGCCAACTCGTGGGGCGGCGGCTTCCAGGGTGAGGTCACCGTGAAGGCGGGCAGCGCGGCGATCAACGGCTGGAAGGTCACCGTGAACGGCGCGACCATCACGCAGGCGTGGAGCTCCACGCTCAGCGGCAGCGACACGCTGGCCAACGCCGGCTGGAACGGCAGGCTCGCCGCCGGCGCCTCGACGACCGCGGGCTTCATCGCCAACGGCAGCGGCAGCGGCCTGACCGCCACCTGCACCGCCAGCTGACCGGTACCGACCGGCGCTACGACGACCGGCCGGGGCGACGACGCCCCGGCCGGTCGTGCGCGTGCGGGTGCGGGTGCGGGTGCGGTGCGACCATCGCCGCATGGACGTCCACCGCGGGCCCGCACGCCGACGGCCCGATGCCGGCACCGGCGCCCTGGGCGGGCTCCCCGCGGTGCGCGTCGGCTCCCCCGTCCACCTCCGCCCGCTGACCCACGACGACGTGCCGGTCCTGGCCTCCTGGGCCGACGACGTCGAGCTGTGCCGGGAGGCCGGGTGGTCGACGGGCCTCGCGCGCGAGCGGCACGTGGCGTTCTGGCGAGGCGTGGTCGACGCCCCGCCCCCGGAGCTGCTCCGGCTCGGTGCGGTGAGCGAGGGTGCCCTGGTGGGCTACGTCGACCTGCACGGTCTCGGGCCGGCGCGTCGGGAGCTGGGCGTCCTCATCGGTGTCCGCGCCCGGTGGGGCGACGGGCTGGGGCGCCAGGCCGCCGCGGCCGCGCTCGACCACGGCTTCGGTGCCCTGGGGTTGACGGAGGTCTGGGCCGAGGCGCTGGACGCGAACGGGCGCTCGGTGCGCCTGCTGCGGCGTCTGGGGATGCGGGAGACGGGACGCGGCGGCGAGGAGGACTTCCTCGGCCGGCCGTCCTTCTACCGGCAGTTCACCGTGACGTCCGCGGAGTGGCGACGGTCGTCCTGACCTGGTCGGACAGCCGCTCCGCCACCGGTTGGTCCAGGGCGGCTGACGCCGGCCGTGAACAGCGCTCAGCGCGTCCGAAGCGCACGCACCGGGCGGACTCCCTGGACGCGCGCGACCACCGGCCGGCTGTGCCGCGGTCCCGTCCCTTGCCGGTACCTCCGTGCCGCTGCCAACCTGGAGGCCCCGTCCGGCCGGAGGCCACCCATGGGCAAGCTGATCTACGCAGCCAACGTCTCGCTCGACGGTTACCTGGAGGACGAGGGCGGCGCGTTCGACTGGTCGGAACCCGACGACGAGGTGCACGCGTTCTGGAACGAGCACGAGCGGGGCATCGGCACGTCGCTCTACGGCCGCCGCATGTACGAGGCGATGCGGGTCTGGGAGACCGACGACTGGCTCGCGGACCAGACCGACGTCGTCCGCGAGTACGCGGGCATCTGGCGCGACGCCGACAAGGTCGTCTACTCCACGACCCTGCAGGAGGTGACGACGGCGCGGACCCGCATCGAGCGGGCGTTCGAGCCCGAGGCGGTGCGCCGGCTCAAGGAGACGTCCGCCGCGGACCTGAGCGTCGGCGGCGCGGCGCTCGGGGCGGAGGCGTTCCGGCACGGCCTCGTCGACGAGTGCGTGCTGCTCGTCTACCCGGTGCTCGTGGGCGGGGGCAAGCCGGCGCTGCCGCGGGGCGTGCGGCTCGACCTGGAGCTGCGGGACCACCGACGGTTCGGCAACGGCGTAATCCACCTCCACCACGCGGTCCGCAGCGCGACCTGACGTCCGTGGCGCCCGGGCGGGAGGCGGCTTGCGTCGCGACGAGGTCAGGGCGTGGCGATGACGAGGCGCATCGCGCCCTCGTACTCCGCCTGCGTGCGCAGGTGCCCGTGCGCCCGGTCCCACGCCCCGCCGGCGAGGTCGTCCGCGAGGCGGTCGACGCCGCGCTGCACGGCGGCCGCGTCCGCCAGGCCGAAGCCCGAGGTGGCCGCGCGGACCTCCGGGTCCAGGAACGCCTCGGGGCGGCCGTAGAACGCCTCCCCGAACCCGTCGACGCAGTCCAGCGGCACGGGGACGACGTCGACGCGCACCTCCGCGCTCCCCGCGGCGAGGACGTCGACCACGCGGTCGATCGCCGGGAACCGCGTCTCGTCCAGCGCGATCACCTCGGGGAAGTAGTCGGCCAGCCAGAACCGGCGCAGCGCCGGGGCGTCGACGGTGAGGACGACGACCGGCCCGCGGCTGACCCGGCGCATCTCGCGCAGCCCCTGCTCGACGTCGGTCCACTGGTGGATGGTCACCATGGCCATCGCCGCGTCGACGCTGTCGTCGTCGAACGGCAGCCGCTCCGCCGTGGCGTCGACCGCCGGCGCTGCCGTGGCGGGACGCTGCGCGCGCATCGTCGCCGACGGCTCGACCGCGAGCACGTACCGGTCGGCGGGCTCGTACGAGCCCGTCCCGGCGCCGACGTTGAGCACGGTCCGGGCGGCGCCGAGGGCCGCGTGCACCCGGGCCTCGATCCGCAAGTCGGGCCGGCGCAGGACCGCGTAGCCCTGGCCGTGCCGCTCGTAGTCGACGTCGCCGGCCGGACGCTCACGGGTCACCATGGCCAGATCCCACCACCGACCCCGAGGGGGACGCCACCATGTCCACGCCAGCCGACCACGACGCCTACGTCGCCGCCGCGCCCGAACCCTTCCGGCCGGAGCTCACGCGGTTGCGCGCGATCCTGGCCCGGACCCTGCCCGACGCGGAGGAGATCGTGGCGTACGACATGCCCGGCTTCCGCGTCGGCGGCACGGTCGTCGCGAGCTACGCGGCGTTCAGCAGGCAGTGCGGGCTGTACGTCCTCGCCGACGCCGTCGCCCGGTACGCCGACGAGATCGCGGCCGCGGGCCTGAAGGCCACCAAGACCGGCATCACGTTCACGCCGCGCCGCCCGATCCCCGAGGACCTCGTCGAGCGGCTGGCGAGCGCGTCCCGGGAGGCCGCCACCGGCGCGTGACCTCGCCGCCGGGTGTACGAGGTCGCGGGTTGCGTGCGAGGTCGTGGGTCGCAGCCCGCGAGGTCGCGAGGTACCCGCGACCTCGCGATACGGCGGGGGGCCGACCCGGTGGTCGCGCGGGACGTCCGTGCCTCACCGGTCGCGTCCGGGCAGGCAGGTCCCGACCGCGGGCTAGCCCGCCGCCGCTGCGAGCAGGCTCTCGATCTCCGTCTCCAGCAGGAGGCCGGCGTCCAGCCCCATGCCGGCGAGGGCGCCGGTGATCTCGAGCGAGACGAGGCCGTGGACCCGGGACCACGCGAGCACGGCGAGGCGGAGTGCCGCCGGGGCGAGGTCCGCGGGCGCGCCCATGCCCTGCGCCCAGCGGGTCAGCGCCTCGTCGAGCGGGGTGCCGCCGGCGGGTGCGGACGCCGCGGCGATCTCGCCCAGCGCGGCGAGCACGGGGAGCATCCCCACGTTGACCGCGGCGACGCCGGCCGGCGGGTCGGGGACGTCCCGCGACCGGTCGGAGAAGAGCATCGTGTACCGGCGGGGATGCGCCGTCGCCCAGGTGCGGTAGGTGGTGAGCGCGAGGCGCAGGCGCGCGTGCGGACCCTCGTCCGCCGCGCCCCCGACGGCGTCCGCGACGGTCGAGCCGAGGTCCGCGTACGCGTCGACGACGAGGGCCGACAGCAGCGCCTCGCGCGACGGGAAGTAGCGGTAGAGCGCCGGGGGCGTCATGCCCATGCCCTTACCGACGGACGCGATCGTCACGTCGTGGGCGCCGCCCGCGTCGAGCAGCTCGAACGCGCGCTCCTTGATCTCGTCGACCGTCTGCTGCCGCAGGCGTTCACGGCGGGGGACGGGCTCATCGGCGGCGGTGCGGGGCACATCGGCAGCGTAGCGTCGTTGCGCGCGCTACGGTGCGTCGGTAGCGTTATGCATCGTAACGTCGATGAAGAGCAGTAGCGACAAGGAGATGTCATGACCACCACCACCGCAACCCCCACCGTCGTCGCCCCGCCCCGGCGCGGCCTCGACCGCGTCGGCCGCGCGATCATGGCGCTCAACGCCGTCGCCGCCCTGGCCGCGTTCGCGAGCGGCCTCGTCATCACCGCCGGCGTGACGGACGACCGCCTCATCAGCGAGACGTGGCGGACGCTCGCCTACGTCGTCTTCGCCGGCATCTGGACGCTGCTCGCCGTCGCACCGCGGCGCCACCCGGGCCTGTGGGAGCTCCTGCTCTTCCACAAGGGCGCGGTCACCGTCTACTCCTTCGCCATGTGGGACCGCCTGGCCGACGCGCCGGAGACGGCGCTCGTCGACCTGGTGGTCACGGTCAGCACGGCGGTCGCGTACGTCCTGTGCCGCGGCTGGCGCGCGTGGCGGCGGCCGGCGTCCTGACGTCGTCGGTCCGGACGCGCACCGGGCATGTGAAGCGCTTCGACGACTGCCCGCCGGGGCGTCGGGCTGGTGGGATGCCGTGACCGTTGAAGCCCGTCGGAGGGACAACTCCCGTGCACGTCCTGCGCAAGGTGCTGACCGCGACCGCGGCGGCCGTCGTCGCCGTCGTCGGCTCGATCGCCGTCACCAGCACGGCGAACGCCGCCGCCGGCTGCAAGGTGGACTACACCGTGGCCGGCCAGTGGCAGGGCGGGTTCCAGGCGGGCGTGCAGGTGACCAACCTGGGCGACCCGGTGACCGCCTGGGACCTGCGCTTCACCTTCGGCGCCGGGCAGACCGTCAGCCAGCTGTGGAACGGCACCGTGACGCAGTCGGGCGCGGCCGTCTCGGTCCGCAACGCCGGCTACAACGGGTCGATCCCCACCAACGGGTCGGCGTCGTTCGGCTTCATCGGCACGTCGGCCGGGAGCAACCCCGCGCCGACCGGCTTCACGCTGAACGGCGTCGCCTGCACGGGCAGCCCGGTCACGCCGACGTCCACGCCGTCGACGTCGCCGACGTCCACGCCGACCCAGACGCCGCGGCCCACGCCCACCCCCACGCGGACGCCCACGCCGACGCCGACCCCCACCGGCGGGCCGGTCACCGTCGGCGCGACGCAGCTCGTCGCCGACATGGGCGCGGGCTGGAACCTCGGCAACCAGCTCGAGGCGAACATCGACGGCGTCCCGAGCGAGACCGCGTGGGGCAATCCCGTCGTCACGGGCGCGCTGCTCGACCGCGTCAAGGCCGCCGGCTTCCGGACCGTGCGCATCCCGGTGTCGTACCTCGCGAAGATCGGCCCCGCCCCGAGCTACACCGTCGACGCCGCGTGGCTCGCCCGCATCCGCGAGGTCGTGGACCTGGCGTACGACCGCGGGCTGCACGTGATCATCAACATGCACGGCGACGGGTACAAGAGCGTCGGCGGCGCCTGGCTCATCTGCGACGCCCCGAACCAGGACCAGATCAAGGACAAGTACCGGGCCGTCTGGCAGCAGGTGGCGTCCACGTTCCAGAACTACGGCGGCCGGCTGATCTTCGAGTCGATGAACGAGAACTTCGACGGCCAGTACGGCGCCCCCACGCAGCCGTGCTACTCGAACATCAACGCGTACAACCAGGTCTTCGTCGACACGGTGCGGCGGACCGGTGGCACCAACACCTCGCGGTGGCTGCTCGTGCCGGGCTGGAACACCAACATCGACTACACGACCGGGAGCTACGGCTTCGTCATCCCGACCGACAGCCACCGGTCGTCGGCGATCCCGGCGGGCCAGCAGCGCCTCATGATCTCGGCGCACTACTACGACCCGTGGGACTTCACCGGCACGGAGAGCGGCGCGATCACCCAGTGGGGGCCGAACGCGGCCGACCGCGCGCGGACCTCGACGTGGGGCCAGCAGGACTTCATGGACGCGCAGCTGAAGAAGATGCACGACGCGTTCGTCGTCAAGGGCTACCCGGTCTTCATCGGCGAGTACGGCTCGATCGACAAGACGGCGTTCGACGCGACGAACAACCGGTACCGCGCCGACTACGCCGGCACCCTGGTCGCGACGGCGAAGAAGTACGGCGCGGCCACCGCCTACTGGGACAACGGGTACAACGGCCAGTACGGGTTCGGGCTGTTCGACCGGCAGACCGCGACGGTGACGCAGCAGGGCATCATCGACGCGATCATGGGCCGCTGACGGGGTCCCACCCCGAACCGCCCGCTGACGTCCTCCACCCGCGCACCGCCCGCCCGGTGCGCGGGTGGAGGACGTCCACGCCGGCCGCCGTGCTGCCGGTGGTCGCGGGAGCCGGCGAGGTCGCGGGATCCGGACGAGGTCGCGGGATCCGGACGAGGTCGCGGGTCCGGACCCACGACCTCACGACGAACCCGCGACCTCACGGACCGAGGGCCGGACGGACGGCAGACGTCAGCAGCGCGAGCAAGTGGGCTCGACGGGCTACCCGGCGTCGCGCTGCTCCAGCCACGTGAGGATGGCCCGGGTCGTCTCCTCGGGCCTCTCCTGCTGGATCCAGTGGCCGCAGTCCAGCTCGAGGACCTCGACGTCGGGCACGAACGTCGTGAGGTTCGCGGCACGCGCGACCGTGTCGCGCGTGCCGTGGATCATCAGCGCGGGCCGGCGGACGACCGGGTCCACGTCCGCCAGCAGGTGCCAGTTGCGGTCGAGGTTGCGGTACCAGTTCAGGCTGCTCGTGAAGCCGGAGGTCTCGAACGCGGCGACGAAGACCGCGAGCTCGTCCTCGCTCATCAGCGGCTCGCCGAGGGGCGCCTCCTGGCGGGCGAGGTCGATCAGCATCATCCCCGGTCGCGGCTCCGCCGACGGCTGGTTCTTCCGGTACAGGTTGCGCAGAAACCGCGAGGTGTCCGCCTCGAGGACGGCGTCCGCGACACCGGGCTGCCGGTTGAGGTGGACGAAGTAGAAGTCCTCGCCGAGCACGTCCGCCATGCCCTCGACCCACGGCCGCTCGCCGCGCTCCTGGTACGGCAGGCTCAGGGCGACCAGCTTGTCGACCCGGTCCGGGTGCAGCATGGCCAGCCCCCACACGACCATCGCGCCCCAGTCGTGACCGACGAACACGGCGTCGTCGTACCCGTAGTGGTCGAGGAGGCCCACCAGGTCGCCGGTCAGGTGCGCGATGTCGTAGTCGGTCACCTCGGGCGGTCGGGACGAGCCGCCGAACCCCCGCTGGTTCGGCGCGATGACGTGGTAGCCCGCCGCCACGAGGGCCGGCACCTGGTGCCGCCACGAGTAGGCGAGCTCCGGCCACCCGTGGCACAGGACGACGGGCCTGCCCCCGTTCTCCCGGCCTGCTTCGACCACCTCGAGCACGACGCCGTCGACCGGCACGAGGGTCGGCTCGGGGAGGTCGACGGGGGCGGGGTGGGACCGGACGGAGGGGCTGGTCGGTGAGGTCATGCCGTCACGGTCGTCCGAGAACAGGTCACCCGGTGACCGGTTCGTCGCGCCGCTTCGACGGCGGGTGCCGAACCGGTGGTCGTGCAGCACCGGCGGCCCGCGGTGCTGCACGACGACCGGGTCGACCGGAGAAGGTCGGCTCGTCCACCACGCGGTCCGCCGGGCGCTAGCGTGCGGCCGTGAGCGCCGCCGAGTTCTACACCGCGATCGTCGCCGACGTGTACGGCCTGCTGCGCGGTACGCACTTCGACGCCGCGCCGTACCTCGCGTTCGTGCGGTCCGAGGGCGAGCCCGCCCTGGAGCTGGGGTGCGGGGACGTCGGACCGTTCCTCGAGCTCGTCCGTCAGGGGATCGACGTCGAGGGGGTCGACTCCTCGGCCGACATGGTCCGCCGGTGCCGGGAGAGAGCCGCGGCGGAGGGCCTGTCGCCGGTGGTGCACCACCAGCGGATGGAGGACCTCGCGCTCGACCGGCGGTTCCGTGCGGTCTACCTCGCCGGTCCCACGTTCAACCTGCTGCCCGACGACGCGACGGCAGCACGGGCGCTCGCCGCGATCGGACGCCACCTGCTGCCCGGCGGCGCCGCGCTCGTCCCGCTGTGGACGCCGCCGCCGACGCCCGAGGACGAGATCGGGCGCGTTCGCGAGGCGGTGACGGACGACGGCCAGCGGGCGTCGTTCGCGATCGTCGGCGAGGTCCACGACCCGGCGGCACGCACCCGGACCAGCCGCGTCCGCTACGAGCTCGAGCACGCCGACGGCACCGCGGTGCTCGACCGGGACTGGGTCCTGCACTGGTACACCGACGACGGCTTCGCGCGCATGGCCGCCGACGCCGGCCTGACCGTCGAGTCGGTCGACGAGCCGGGCGCCGCCGAGCGGGCCGTCGTCCTCCGCCGGGGCGCGCAGGACGTCTGACGCGCGTCGTCCCGGGAGGGACGGGCGCCCGTCAGCCCCGCGACGCGAGGGCGTCCCGGACCGCACGCGCGTCGCCGTCGAGCAGCGCCCGCTCGCGCTCCGCTGTGTCGGGGACCAGCGTCCAGCCGTCCCCCGCGTACCGCGGGATGACGTGGAGGTGCAGGTGGAACACCGTCTGGAAGGCGACCTCGCCGTCGCAGACGAGCACGTTGATCCCCTCGCACCGCAGGGTCGAGCGCCGCAGCGCCCGCGTCAGGTCGTGGCCGACGGACCACACGTGCGCGCCCGTCGCGCGGTCGAGGTCCTCGAGGCCCACCGCGTGCGTGCGCGGCACGACGAGCAGGTGGCCGCGCGTGACCGGCGCCAGGTCCATGAACGCCACGACGGTGTCGTCCTCGTGGACGACGCTCGCCTCGGCCTGGCCGGCGACGATCGCGCAGAAGATGCAGTCCTGTCCGGCCGGCGTCGCGTCCTGCGTCATGGCAGCACCCTGCCAGCCCGTCGGCACCGGTGCCGGCAGGCCGCGAGATCGCGGGCCCCGTGCGAGCGCGCGGGCCAGAGCCCGCGACCTCGCGACGAGCCCGCGACCTCGCACCCGGGCGCGGGGCGACGGCGGCTCGCCCGGCCGGACGACGCCGGCGTCGCCCTACGCGTCCCGCATCCGCGCCCTGAGCACGTCGAGCTCGCAACCCGGCGCGTCCGGGTCGAAGCCGTGCTCGATCAGCCACCTGGACGCCACCAGGCTCCGCAGCGACCACCACGCGCGCACGACGTCGCGGTCCACGCCGTCGGTGCCGTACCCCGCCAGCAGGTCGTCCAGGCGCTCCTCGTGCCCGAGGGTCAGCGTCGCCAGGTCGGCCATCGGGTCGCCCGGCCCGGCCTCGGACCAGTCGATGACACCCGTGACCTCGTCGTCGTCGACGAACACGTGCGTGATCTGCAGGTCGCCGTGGACGAGCGCGGGCGTCCACGGCCGGAGCGCGACCTCGGCGATCTCGCGGTTGCGCCGGACCACGTCGGCCGGCACCACCGAGCTCGCGAGCAGCCACGCGCACTCGCGGTCGAGCTCCGCCCGCACGTCGTCGACGCTCGTGCCCGGCCACGGCGGCACCGGCGCGTCGTGCAGCCGCCGGACGCAGGCGCCCACCGCCGCCCAGGCCGCCGCAGATGCGTCGGACGGTCGACCCAGCACGCCCAGCGCCCGGCCGGGCACGGCGGAGATCACCAGCACGGGCGGGCGGTGCCAGAGGACCGCCGGCGTCGGCACGGGGACCATCGCCATCGCGCGTACCTCGACGTCGTGGTGCGCGGGGTCGCCGTCCACCTTCAGGAACGTGTCGCCGACGCGCAGCGTCACGCGCTGGCGGTGGGCGACCACGACCTCGATCTCGTCCATCGGCAACCATCCTGACGCCGGCGGCCGCGGACGTCGCCGGCATCTCCCGCGGTGCGGGTCAGCGGGCGAGCAGCGGATCAGGCCGGTCGGCGTAGGTGCGCGGGAGGAGCCGGACGGCGGCGCGCGGGCCGACCGTCAGGCGCACGCCCAGCGTCGCGAGCACCCGCGCGACGTCGGCGGCGGCGAGCGAGCCGTGCCGCTCCAGCACGAGGTGGACGCGGCCGTGCGCGCGCTCGGCGCGGTGCACCCCGAGGACGGTCGTCGAGACGGTCGTGTGCCGCGGGAGGCGTGCGCGGGCCGCCGCCTCGTCGGCGTGCTCGAGCAGGACGAGCTCGCCGGCGCCGGCCAGCTCGGCGCGCAGGGCGTCGGCGCGCCAGTGCGCGGGGGCGTCCGCGCCGCCGGTCACGTGCCGGGACCGGTTCGCGGACGAGACGGCGAGCAACCCGCCGGGGACGGCGTCCGCGGCCGCCCTGAGGAACGCCTGCGACGGGCAGGCGTCGCCGGGCACGATGACCTGGGTCGTCGTCCTCCCCGCGTCCTGCGCCGTGAGCGCGGGCGGGACGTGCGCCGCCGCGGGCCCGCGGAAGCCGAACGGGCCGAGCGCGCAGAAGGCGTCGACGACGTCCGCCACCAGGCCGGCCGGCACGCCCCGCGGGAGCGCCGCGAGGTCGAACGCGTCGAGCACCCGTCCCGCCGGCGCGGTCAGGCTGCCCGTCTGGTCGTGGGGGCGGCCCTTGAGGTCGTTGAGCCGCCCGACGGCGTCACCCCGGGCGGTCAGGGCGTAGATGTTCGCGAAGCCGTGCGCGACCGGGCGGCCGTCGGCGAGCAGGCGCGCCGCGTGCGCGACGTCGTCGGGGCGGTCGAGGACGAGACGTGCGTGGTCGTCGGGCATGCGAGCCTCCAGGTGTCACCAGGAGGACCCGGCGACCGCCCTGCGGATACGTCCGCGCCGGTCCGGGACGCCTCGGCGCACCGCGCTAGCGTGGCGGCCGTGATCGTCTGGCTGAACGGCACCCACGGCGTCGGCAAGACCACGACGAGCGCGCTCGTGCAGCAGCGGATCCCCGGCTCCCGCGTCCTCGACGCCGAGAAGGTCGGCGAGACGCTCATGGACATCACGCCCGGGCTGCCCGCGACCGACAACTTCCAGCACTGGGCGCCGTGGCGGCCGCTCGTCGTGGACACCGCGCGGCGCGTCCTGGCGTACACCGGCGGCACGCTCGTCATGCCGATGACCGTGCTGGTGGAGGCGTACTGGCGCGAGATCAGCGCGGGTCTCGCCGACCACGGCATCCCGGTGCGGCACGTCGTCCTGCACGCCGAGCCGGCGGCCCTGCGCGCCCGCATCCTCGGCGACACCGTCATGGGACCGTCCCCGTTCCGCCTTGCGTACGTCGAGCAGTACGCCGAGGCGGCGCGCACCTGGTTGCACGACGCCGCCGAGGTCGTCGACACCACGGACCTGACGCCGCCGCAGGTCGCCGACCGGGTCGTCGGCACGGCAGGGCGGTGAGCGGCCCGGCACGACGGCGAGAGCCAACCGCAGGGCCCGGGACGGGAGAGGCTGCGTCCGGAACGGATTCGTCCGGAATGCGTCCTACGGTGCCGGAGGAGGTGGTCGGCATGACACAGGTCGAGACGGGCTGGTGGGTGGTCGACGGCGTCGCGACGGCGTGGTTCGAGGCGCCGTCGCTGACCGCGGCCGCCGCGCTGGCGGCACGGGTCGTGGAGGTGCTCCCCGACGCCGCCGTCGACGTGCGGGCGACGGGCCTGCGCGTGCGCGTCGACCCCCGGCACACCGACGCGCCGGCGGCGGTGCGGGAGCTCGGGCCGGCCGCGGACCCCGCGCCGCTGCAGCAGCTGAGCGTCGTGGTCGAGTCGCCGGACCCGTCGGCGGTGCGGCCGTTCTGGCAGCGCGTGCTCGGCTACGCGGCCGGCGAGGACGGCGGCCTGGTCGACCCGTTGCGGCGCGATCCCGCGCTGCGGATCCGGCAGGACGGCGAGGCGCGGCCGCTGCGCAACCGCATCCACCTCGACGTCGTGCGGCCCGCTGCCGCCGTCGGGCAGGCGGGCCTCGGTGCCGGGTCCGGGCCGTACGGCGTCCGCCACGCCGACGCGGACGGCAACGAGGTGGACCCGGTGCCGGGCGACGCCCTCGGCGACAGGCCGGGGACGGCGGACTGGCAGACCGTGTTCGGCGCGACGGCGTGCTACCGCACCACCTCGCCGGCGCGTCAACGCGACCTGGCCGCCGCGGCGGCGGCGCTCGCCGACGACGCCGGCTTCCCGCTGCTCGTCGACCTGCGCCCCGGGCTGGTGGTCCTGGACACCGGCAAGGACCTGTGGGAGGAGGACGCCCACGGCCTCCCGGTCGACTTCACCGACCTCGCCGGGCACCTCCAGGCCGCCGCCCACGATCTCGGCGCGACCGCGGACCCCGGTCTGCCGCGACTCGTCCAGCTGTTCCTCGACGCTGCCGACGTCGCCACGGTCCGAGCGTTCTGGATCGCGGCGCTCGGCTACGCCGAGGACCGGCGCGCCGGGCTCACCGACGTCGTCGACCCGCGCCGGCTCGGTCCCGTGCTGGCGTTCCAGGACCTCGACCCGTCCGAGACCGAGCGTCGCCGGCAGCGCAACCGCGTCCACGTCGAGCTCGCCGTGCCGCCGGACGCGGCACCGGGGCGCGTCGCGACGGCGGTCGCGGCCGGTGGCCGGGTCCTCGACGCGGCGGACGGACGCTGGCGCGTCGCCGACCCGGAGGGCAACGAGCTGGTGGTCGTCGGCGGGGCGTGAGCGCCCGGTCCGTCGGCCGGGTCGGCCCGAGGGGTCAGATCAGCTCGACGCCGTCCGCCTGCGGCCCGCGGTCGCTCTGCCGGACCTTGAAGCGGACGCGGTCGCCCTCCTCGAGCACCTCGGCGTCGCGGACGACCGACACGTGCACGAACAGGTCCGGGCCGCCGGCGTCCGGGGTGATGAAGCCGAAGCCGCGGTCGGCGTCGTAGCGCGCGACGACGCCCTCGCCGCCGCGCACGGGTGCGCCGGACTCGCGCGGGCGGCTCGGCCGGCCGCGGTCGGGTGCCGGTGCGCGCCGGGGTGCCTGCCCACCCACGAGCCGCACCTCGCGCGCCTGCGGACCGCGGTCGCTGTCCGCGACCTCGAACGTGATGCGGTCGCCCTCGACCAGCTCGGTGACGCCCATGAGCGCGCGGGCGTGCACGAAGACGTCCTCGCCGCCGTCGTCGCGCGTGGCGAACCCGAAGCCCTTGCCCGTGTCGAAGAACGTCACGGTGCCGTCGGCGCCGTCGGACGCGGCGGCCCGGCCGGCGTCGGGACCGAGCGGCAGCAGGTGGTCCGCCTGCGGCCCCTTCTCCCCCGGGACGACGAGGAACGCGACCCGCTGCCCCTCGGTGACCACGCCGCCGCCCACGATGGCGGAGCTGTGCAGGAAGATCTCGGCGCCGCCGCCGTCGGGCGTCAGGAAGCCGTAGCCCTTGGTGGGCTCGTACCAGGAGACGGTGCCGAGCACGCCGAGCGCGGCGTCGGCGGGCACGTCGCCCGTGACGCGGACGCGGCGCGCGACCGGGCCGCGGTCGCCCTCGCCGACCTCGAACTCGACCTCCTGCCCCTCGCGCAGCACCCGGGGCCCGTCGTCGCCGACGATCTCGGACGCGTGGACGAACAGGTCGTCGGCGTCGTCCCCGAGGGCGAGGAAGCCGAAGCCTCGCTCGGCGTCGAACCAGCGGACAGTTCCGTGCGGCACGGGTGACTCCTCGTGAAAGCGGTGGTTGCTCCCTCCAGTGTCCCCGACCGGAGGCGGGCCGGCGTCCCGTGCGCGTCGTCCGCCCGCGCGGGCGGGGACTCCAGCGCCGGAACGGCGAGCTCGTGCGCGAGGTCCTGCCGGTGCGCGGGGTGTGGTGGCGGGACGTGTCGCCGCGCGGGTGCTCGTCTCGCAGGCGGCTACGCCGACCCACGCGCTCATGGACCGGCTCTGGCGGGAGCGGATCGTCCGGCTGCTGACCTGACCCGCCGCCGGGCCGGGCCGGGCGTGGGACGTACAGTCCCCTCGCGGCGTGCGCTCTCGGCGCCGACCGGACGTCGAACCAGGGGGACATCACACCATGCGTCGCGACACCCCCACGGACCCCGCGCCCGACGCGGCCCGCGGCGGACGGGAAGGGTGGTCGCGGCCGGTCTCCGCCGGCGTCGTCTCGGCGCTGGTGGGCTTCACCAGCGCGTTCGTCGTCGTGCTGGCGGGGCTCACGAGCGTGGGCGCGGACCCCGACCAGGCGGCGAGCGGCCTGCTCGCGGTCACCGTCACGATGGGGCTGTCGTGCATCGTGCTCGCGTGGTCGACGCGGATGCCGATCACGTCCGCGTGGTCGACGCCCGGTGCCGCGCTGCTCGCGACGACCGGCGTGGTGGACGGCGGGTGGCCCGCCGCGGTCGGCGCCTTCCTGGTCACCGGGGTGCTCGTGGTGCTGACCGGGCTCGTGCCGCCGCTCGGGGCGCTCGTCGCGCGCATCCCCACCGCGGTCGCCCAGGCGATGCTCGCCGGCGTGCTGCTGCAGCTGTGCCTCGGGCCGGTGACGGGGCTGGCGGCGAACCCGCTCGCGGTCGCGCCGGTCGTCGTCGTGTGGCTGCTCGCGCTGCGGTTCGTGCCGCGCTGGGCGGCGCCCCTCGCCTTCCTCACGGCGGCGGTCGTCATCGGCATCCACGTCGCCGCCTCGGGGACGGCGGTCGACGGCGCCGCCCTCGTGCCGCGCGTCGAGCTGACCGCGCCCGTGCTCACGCTCGGCGGCGTGGTCGGCATCGCCCTGCCGCTCTACCTGGTGACCATGGCGTCGCAGAACGTCCCGGGCGTCGCCGTGATGAAGGGCCTCGGGTACGAGGTGCCGTGGCGCCGGTCGATGCTGGTGACCGGCGCCGCCACCGTGCTGAGCGCGCCGGCCGGCGGTCACGCCGTCAACCTCGCCGCGATCAGCGCGGCGCTCGCGGCCGGCCCGGAGGCGGGCGAGGACCGGGACCGGCGCTGGGTCGCGAGCGTGACCGCGGGCGGCGTCCTCGTCGTGCTCGGCGTCGGCTCCGCCGCGTTCGCCGCCCTCGTGTCGCTGGCGCCTGTCGGGGTCGTCGCCGCCGTCGCCGGGCTGGCCCTGCTCGGCACGCTCGCGTCGTCCCTGCGGGCGGCGCTGGCGGAGCCGGGCGAGCAGGTCGCGGCCGTCGTAGTGTTCGTGACCGCCGCCTCGGGCATCGCCATCGCGGGGGTCAACGCGGCCTTCTGGGCGCTGCTCGCGGGGCTGGTCGTGCGGGCGGTGCTCGGGGTGCGGCGCCCGGCAGGGCACGGGTCGGCCGCGACGGCGGACGCGCGTGCGCCACGCGTCCCGTAGGCGTCGCGGCGTCGCGACGCGCTACCTGCCCGGGTACCGCGCGTGCACGTCGCCGTCGAACAGGCGCCGGTGGAAGTCGTTCATGCGGGCCGCGGCGGGCGCGTGCCGGGCGAGGAGGCTCGCCACGTCCGCCGGGAGGTCCCGCGGGACGTCGCCGTCCGCGCACCGGCGCACGTAGGCGTCGCGGGCGGCGGGGAAGCCGCTCGCGGGCATCGGCACCCCGCACACCGTGGTGACGAGCCAGTTCACGAGGCGCGTCGCGGCGTAGTCGGCGTCGTGCTCGACGTGGTCGGCGACGAAGTCCTGCTCGGCGTCCGACAGGTCGAACAGGGGCGACGTCGCAAGCCCGAGGTCGACCAGGTAGACGTGCCCGTCGTCGGCACGCATGTTGGCGAAGTGGCCGTCCATGTGCAGCAGCCGGCGGCTGCGCAGGAACGCGACGGGCTCCAGGAGCCGCCGCTCGAACGTCTCCGGGCTGGCCGCGTACTCGTCCAGCCGGTCGACGAGCGGGTCGGGCAGGTGCTCGAGGAACAGCACCAGGCTCGAGCGCGCGCCCGCCAGCTCCTCGAGGCGGGTCCGCACGGCCGGGTCGCCGCCGAAGTGCGCGACCACCGCCTCGACGTCCCGGTGCTCGGCCGCGACGGGGGGACGCCCGGGGAGCACCCGCCAGTGGTGCAGCAGCGCGAACGACTCCGTCTCGCCGGCGAGGAGGCCCTCGGTGACGAGCCGGTTCGCCGAGAGCTCACGCCACGCCCCGAAGCCCGGGCCGGCGAGCGGGTGCATGCCGTACTGGCAGGTGAGCGGTACGCCGAACAGGTTGGCCGTGCTGTGCGGGTGTGCCAGCTCCCGGTCGGTGATCGGGACCCGCTTGGCGAGCACCGCGACGCCGTCGACGTCGAGCACGGACGTGCCGCCGCCCACGCCGACGGCGCCGGCCGGGGCCGCCCGGAGCATCGCCGTGAGGTCGTCGTCGGTGCGCGCGGCGAGCGCGGCCGACGCGAGGTCGTGACGGGCGCGTCGGGTGGCGAGCACCGCGCCATCCTGCCGGTCGTCGCGGGGTCCCGGCAGGTCCGCCCACGTCGCGGCGCTACGTTCGGGACCGTGGACGTCTTCGAGGAGATCGCCGACGAGCGACGCGCCCTGGCCGACCAGGTCGCGCCCCTGACCCCCGGGCAGCGGGCGACCCGGAGCCTGTGCCCGGCGTGGAGCGTCCACGACGTCGTCGCGCACCTGGTCATGCCCTTCGAGGTGAGCACCCCGCGGCTCGCGCTCGCGGTGCTGCTGGCGGGAGGCAGCTTCGACCGGGCGAGCGAGCGGGTGACCCGGCGGCTGGCGCAGCGGCCCTTCGCCGAGCTCGTGGCGGTGCTGCGCCGCGAGGCAGGCACCCGGTTCACGCCCCCGGGCGCGGGCCCGGAGGCGCCCCTGGTCGACGTGCTGGTGCACGGCCTCGACATCCGGCGGCCGCTGGGGCTGCACCGCGACGTTCCCGAGCCGCGGCTGCGCACGGCGTTGACGTACCTCATGACGGCCCCCTCGGGGCTCGTCCCGAAGGGGGCGCTGACGGGCCTGCGGCTCGAGGCGACCGACGTCGACTGGGCGCACGGCAGCGGACCGGTGGTGCGCGGCACGTCCGACGCGCTGCTGCTGGTCAGCACCGGCCGCGCCGCGGGCCTCGACTCCGTCACCGGCGACGGCGTGCCGGTGCTGCGGGGACGGATCGCGCCGGGCTGAGGACGCCCGCGCCGCACCGGCGCCGCGGCGCCGGACCGCGTCGATGGCGTTGCCGTCGACGCCGCCGCCGTCGATCGGCATGCTGGCGACGTGCCGCCGCGCGTCCGCCTGCTGGAGGTGCCCTACGACTCCGGGCACCGCGGCACGCGCCACGGCGCGGGGCCGGGTGCGCTGGTGTCTGCGGGCGCGGCGGACCGGCTGGCGGCCCACGGTGCCGACGTCGACCACGCGGTCGTCGAGCTGCCCGACGGCTTCACGGGTGAGGTGGCGGGTGGCGTCGAGCTGATGCGTCGCGTCGCGCGGGACGTGGCCGCCCGCCCGGACCGGCTGCCCGTGGTGCTCGCCGGGAACTGCGGGGTGACGCTGGGCGTCGTCGCCGGGCTGCGTGCCCGGGCGCCCGAGCGGCGCGTCGCCGTCCTCTGGTTCGACGCGCACGGTGACCTCCAGGGGCCGAGCACCTCGACCAGCGGCTTCTTCGACGGCATGGGCCTCGCCATGGCGACCGGGCGGTGCTGGGAGGCGCTGGCGGCGACGGTCCCCGGCCACGCTGCGCTGGCCGACGAGCGCGTGGTGGTCGTCGGCGGGCACGACCTCGACGCGGCCGAGCGGGACGTGCTGGACGCGTCGGCGCTGCGCCTGCTCGACGTGCCGGCGGTCCGGGCGGGCCGCGCCGGCGAGGTCCTCGACGCCGTCGCCGCGCGCAGCGACGCGGTCCACGTGCACCTGGACCTCGACGTGCACGACACGACGGTGGCGCGCGCGAACTCCTACGCCGTGCCCGGCGGGCTCACGGCCCACGAGGTGCGTGACGTGGTGGCGGCCGCCGTCGCACGCATGCCCCTCGCGTCGGCCACGGTGGCGTCGTGGGACCCGGCGCTCGACGTCGAGCACCGGATGCGGGACACCGCGCTGAAGCTGCTCGAGGTGCTGGGCCGGGCGACCCGCGAGGGGTGACGCGCCGGCGAGCGCGGTCGGCACGAGCCCGTGACGGGCGGGCCGCTCCGGGGCGTGGTCGTCGCCGTGGTCGTCGCCCGCGGCCTGCGAGCATGGACGCCCGCCCATGCTCGACGACCTACGGAGGCACCGTGCCGCCCACCTCGCGCCGCTCCGCGGCGGTCCCGGTCGTCGCGGTCGCCGCCGCGCTCGCGCTCACGGCGTGCGGCGGGGACGGCCCCGCACCGGAGCCGCCGGCGGAGACGTTCGTCGAGCCGTCGCCCGCGCCGTCGGTGCTCGGCACCGGGCCGGCCGAGCTCACCCCGGACGGCACGACCCTGCCGGCGACGGAGAGCGCCGCCGTCCGGTACGACCTCGGCGACCGCGCGGCCGGCTCGTTCCGCGAGGCGCACTACCGCACGCAGGTGGTCGGCGTGGAGCCCGCGGACGAGGACGCGCTCGCCGCGGTCGAGGTCAGCGGCGGCGCCGGGTACGACCCTGAGGCCGAGGACGCGTACTACCTGCGCGCGACGCACGAGCTGCTCTGGGCGGAGGCGTCGGACCCGCTCGAGACGCTCGACGGGCCGAACCTGATGGGCTGGACCGACCAGGGCGAGCGCAGCACGACCTTCATGGTCGTCGACTCCCTCTCGGGCCCGTTCGAGTGCGCGGACGAGACGCTGACCGCACCGCAGGTCGGCGCCACCCTTGCGACGTGCAGCGTCGTCACCGTGCCGGCGGGGCAGACGATCGCCGCCGTCGGCACGGAGACCGGTGCGGCGCCCTTCGCCGCGGACGCGCAGGGTCGTCCGACGTTCGCGTCGGTGCTCTGGCTCCTGGGTGCCTGAGCCGGCCGGCTCGGGCTACGCGACGCGTGAGCTCGCCGCCCGCAGCTCCACGTCGAGCACCAGCAGCGCGGCGGCGTCCTCACCGTACGGGCCCTGCCGCAGCGTCCGCCCGTCCCGGCCGACGGCCAGCGACGCGCCGATGCACCGCCAGCCGTCCCACTCGCCGCCGACGACCGGCCCCACGTTGCTGACGCCGACCACCGGCATGTCGTGCGCGGTCGCCAGCTCGCGGTAGGGCGCCTCCCACTCCGCGCCGTACGGGTCGGACGTGTTGTCGTGCTCCGGCGGCACCGCCCACGCCGACGGGGACAGCAGGATCTCGGCGCCCATGAGCCCCAGCGCGTGCCCCAGACCGGTCGTCGCCGCCGAGTTGTCGGCGCAGATGTCGAGCCCGACGCGGCCGATCGGGGTGTCCGCGACCGCCAGCGAGCCGCCCGTCGTGTAGAGCGCGCGGGCGAAGTCGAGCTCGTGGATCTTGCGGTGCCGCAGCAGCAGCTCGCCGGACGCGGAGATCAGCACCGCGGAGTTGTGGACGTGCGCGCCTGCCCGCTCGGTGAGCCCGGCCGCGACCAGGACGCCGTGCTCGCGGGCCGCCGCGGCGAGGGCGTCGACGCGCGGCCCGGGGATCGGCTCGGCGAGCGCCGCCGCGCTGGCGTGCGTCCAGCCGAGGTCGAGGCACTCGGGGAGCACCACGACGTCGCAGCCGGCCGACGCGGCCGCACCGATGGCGGCGCGGGCGCGATCGAGGTTCTCCTCCGGGCGTCCCGGGACGACCAGGAGCTGCGCCATCCCGACGCGGACCGTGCGGCTCACGTGCGTCCTCCCTCCGCCGCCGGACGAGCGGCCCGGTCTTCCTACCACCTGGAGCCCGCGACCGGGTCGACACCGGCTCGCGCCTCGGCGCCCGGCGTGGCGGGCCGGGATACTCCCGGCATGGCCGAGCTCGTCGTCGTCAGCGGTCCGCCGGGGTCCGGCAAGTCGACCGTCGCTGCCCTGCTCGTCGACCGCTTCACCCCGTCCGCGCTCGTCACCGGCGACACGTTCTTCGCCTTCCTCGCGCGCGGTGCCCGGCCGCCGTGGCTGCCCGAGGCGCACGCGCAGAACGCGGTCGTGACCGAGGCGGCCGCCGCGGCGACGAGCCGCTTCGTCGCCGGCGGCCTGCACGTCGTCTACGACGGCGTCGTCGGGCCCTGGTTCGTCGACCGGCTCGCCGCCGAGGTCCCGGACCTGCACTACGTCGTGCTGCTGCCGCCGCTCGCCACGTGCCTCGAGCGGGTGGCGACGCGCACGGGGCACGGGTTCACCGACGCCGACGCGGCGCGCCGGATGCATCGCGAATTCGTCGCCGCGGACGTCCCGGCGCGCCACCTCGTCACCGACCCGGACGCCGACGTCCTGGCGGTGGTCGACGACATCGCGGACCGCGTCCACGCCGGATCCCTGCGCCTGCGCGACGACTGAGCGCGCGAGTTCGCCGGTTCGACGGCGAGGTCGCCTGCACCGACCGGCGATCTCGGTGCGGGACAGGCGACCTCGGCGGGATGGGCAGGCAGCGGGACGCTCAGGCCAGTGCCGCGTGGGCGAGCCAGCGGGCGACGTCCGTGAAGGTGTCGTGGTCGACCGGTTCGGCGGAGCGCGCGCCGGCGATCCGCTCGAAGAGGACGCCGTCGAGGGCGGCGACCAGCCAGTCGGCGCGCTGCCGCGGGTCGGGTGCGCCGAGGTCGGCCAGGACCCGGGCGACGGCTGCGCGGACCGCGGCGCCGCCCTCGTGCAGCGCGCGTGCGAGCTCCGGGCGGCGCAGCGCCGCGAGGAACAGCTCGTAGCGGCCGAGCTGGCGCGTGCGGTCGGTGGTGGCCCAGCGGTGCAGGACGTCGGCGAGCACGGCGGCGAGCGACGCCTCGTCGCCGGCGCGCAGCAGCGGCGTCATCGCGGCGATCTCCGCCTCGTCCTGGCGCACGAGGTCGTCGAGGCACGCGTCGAGCAGCGCCGCGCGGGTGCGGTGGTAGTAGGACGTCGACCCCGCGGGCAGCCCGGCGGCCTGGTCCACCGCGCGGTGGGTGAGCCCGCGCGCGCCCTCGGCGGCGAGGACCTCGAGCGCGTGGCGGGCGACGAGGCGGCGGCGGTCGGTGTCCACGCGGCGACTCTACCGACGTAGAGTTGCGCGACGTGCCTCTACATCCGTAGAGTCCCGAGCATGACGCACTCGGGAACGCGCTCCGCCGCCGTCGTCGGCGCGGGCATCGCCGGCCTCGCCACCGCCGTCGCGCTCCGGCGCACGGGCTGGTCGGTCACGGTCCACGAGCAGGCCGCGACGCTGCGGGCGCTCGGTGCCGGGCTCGTCCTCGCGCCCAACGCCGTGCACGCGCTCGACGCCCTCGGCCTGGGCGGCGCCGTCCGCGAGCGCGCCGTCCCGCTCGCAGGGTCAGCCCTGCGCCGTCCCGACGGCCGGCCCCTGTCGCGGCTCGACGCCGCCCGGCTCGCCGACCGGCACGGCGCCCCGGTGCTCGCGATCGGGCGCGCCGCGCTGCACGCCCTCCTGGCGGACGCGCTCGCGCCCGGCGTCGTGCGGTGCGGGTCCCCGGTGGCGGACGTCACCGCCCTGGCCGGGGAGCACGACCTCGTCGTCGCCGCCGACGGCATACGCTCGCGGGCCCGCACGGCCGGCTGGCCGGACGCCCCACCGCCGGCGTACGCGGGGTACACCGCCTGGCGAGCGCTCGTGCGGACGGACGCCCCGGTGACGGAGGCGTCCGAGACGTGGGGCCGCCGCGAGCGGTTCGGCGTGGTCCCGGTCGGCGCGGGTCTCGTCTACGTCTTCGCGACCGCCACGGTCCCCGCCGACGCGCACGCGTCCGACGGCGAGGCGGAGCTCGCCGAGCTGCGGCGGCGGTTCGGCGGCTGGCACGCGCCGGTCCCCGCGCTGCTCGACGCCGTCGACCCGGCGGCCGTCCTGCGGCACGACGTGCACGCCCTGGCCGGGGTCCCCGCGACGTTCCACCGCGGGACCACCGTGCTGGTCGGGGACGCCGCGCACGCCCTCGAGCCGAACCTCGGCCAGGGCGCCGGCCTCGCGCTCGAGGACGCCGTGGTGCTCGCGCACCTGCTCGCCGACGACGCCCCGGTCGAGCCCGCCCTCGCCCGCTTCACGGCGGTGCGCCGCCCCCGCGCGGCGCGTCTGCACGCGATGTCGGCCGCGCTGGGCCGGCTGACGCAGCAGGCGGGTCCCGTCGTGGCGTCGGTGCGCGACGCGGCCGTGCGCCTCACTCCCCCGGCGGTCGCGCTGCGCGGGTCGGACCGCACGACGGGCTGGCGGCCGCCCGCGTCGTCGTGAGCGCGGGCACGTCGCCCGGGCCCCGCGCGTACCAGCGCCGACCGGCGACGGGCTCCACCGCGAGCACGGCAGCCGCGGCCCCGAGGACGAGCGCGGTCGCGACGACGTCCCGCGTCGCCACCGCCACGACGACGACCCCCGCGAGCACCACCGCCGGACGCACGAGCGTGAGCGGCCCGAGCAGCAGCGCGCTCGCGAGGAACCGGCTCCGCCAGCCGAGCGTGAGGTAGCCGGCGAGCGCGAGCAGCACCAGCGCGGCGAACGGCGCGTACACGGCGAGCATCCCGACGCCGGCGTCCCGGTACACCGCGACGCGGCCGGGGCGGACGAGGGCGTCGACGGTCCCGAGCACGACGACGGGCGCGAGCAGCACCCCGACGAGCACGACGCCACGCCGCGCCGCGACGAGGTCGTGCGCACCGTGCCGCACGAGCCCCGTCCGGCCGAGCGACGCCCGGAAACCGGCGAACACGCCGTCCAGCGCGCCCAGGACGCAGACCGCGACGACGACGAGCGCCGTCACGGCGACCTCAGCCGGCCGGTGACCGGCCGCAGGACCTCGGCGACGGGCGGCGTCCACAGCGGGGTGTCGACGCACCGGACGTCGTAGTCCGGGGCACCCCGGCGGGCGGCGGGCAGCAGCACCGACGCCGGGTGCGCGCGCCGCGCGGAGAGGACGCCGTCGTGCCGGGACACCGCCTCCCGCATCCGGGCGCGGTGGAAGACCCAGGCGCCCAGCGTCGCCCCCGCGCCGGGCACGACGTCCCAGTGCGCGAACGCGGACACCCGCATCGCCTGCTGCGCCGCGAAGAACCGGGTCAGGTCGTCCGGCGCGAGGTGGTGCAGCAGGCCGCTGGAGACGACGACGGTCCGCGCGGGGTCGTCGACCGCCACGCCCGGGACGAACGCGTCGCCGGTCACGAACCGGCACGGCAGCGACTCCGCGCGGGCCAGCGCGGCCGCCCGCTCGACGAGCGTGCCGTTGAGGTCGACACCCACGAGCTCCACGTCCGGCCCGAGCACGCGGTGCGCCGCGAGCCAGCGGATGACGTAGCCGAGGCCGCAGCCCACGTCGACGACGCGCAGCGGCACCTCCGGCCGCGCGGCGAGCAGCGGTGCCACCCACCCGACCAGCGTCGACGCGACGCGCCGCGGCAGCTGCAGCTCCTCCCCCAGCCGCTGCAGCTCGCAGTGCACGCGCACGAGCAGGGCGTCGAGCTCGCGCTCGTCGAGCACGCCGTCCGTCGCGGGGAGCCGGGCGGCGACCCGCGCGGCGCGGTGCTGGCCGCGCTCGCGGAGGGTCGCGACGACGTCGTCGCGGCGGACCGGGCACCGCTCGCCCGTCACCGGGTCGGACCGCCACAGCAGGTCGGTGATCTCCAGGGGGCGCGGCGGCGACGCGCCCGTGGGCCTCGCGGTCACGCCTCGCACGCCCGGCACGACGTCATCGTGCCACCGGGGCGGCACCGGCAGGCGGCACCGCGTACCGGGATCGCTCGCGCCCCGGGCCCGGGCCCGGGCCCGGGCCCGGACGTCACGCCGTCGGCGGCTCGATCAGGTCCCACGCGCCGCCGTACAGGTCCTCGAACACCGCGACCGTGCCGTACGCCTCGCGCCGCGGCGCCTCGCGGAACCGGACCCCGTGCCGCAGCATCCGCGCGTGCTGCGCGCCGAAGTCGTCGGTCTCGAGGAAGAACGCGACGTCGTCCCCCGCCTGCCGGCCGACCGGTGCGCCGTCGCCCGCGAGCGCCAGCACCAGCCCCGTGCCACCGTCCGCCGGCCCGACGACGACGCGCCGCCACCCGCCCGCGAACGTCTCGTCCTGGCGGACCGTGAACCCGAGGGCGTCGACGAAGAACGCGAGGGCCTCGTCGTGGTCGTGGACGAGGAACGTGACGTCGCGCAGCCGGATCATCCGGCGAGCGTAGGGGGCGGGGTGGCGCGCGGGGGGCGTCAGCCCGCGCGCACCGCCAGCAGGAACTGCCCGCCGCCCGGCTCGACCTGCGCCGTCACCGGCAGGTCCGGTGCGAAGCGGGACAGCCGGTCGACCAGCCAGGTGGCGGCCGCGTCGGCGTCGGCGCGGCTCGGGCAGCGCGCGACGACCTCCCGGCCGCCCTTGCGCCGCAGCCGCTCGACGGCCTCGGCGATGGGCGCGGGGTCGACGACGAACAGGTCCGGCGACCACGGCACGACGGCCTTGACCGCGCCCTTGCGGGTGTTGCAGGCGCGGTGCGCGAGCCGCTCGACGCCAGTTGTGCCCTTCTTGCCCTTGACGACCCCGCCGGAGTCGACGCTCGGGCCGAGGTCCGAGTTCACCGAGGCGTCCGGGTCCACCGGCTCGTCGCAGAGCCAGCAGCGCCAGCCGTCCCGCTCGCCGACGTCGCTGAGGTTGCTCATGGGCGCACGGTAGCCCGCCGGCCGCGCTGCGTGCCGTGGCTCGTCGCCCCCGGCCGTCCCGACCGGGCCGGCGCGGCAGTACAGCAAACGCTGTATCGTCAACCGCGTGGAGACCGTCACGCTCACGCACAGCGCCGCGCTCGCCCGCCTCGGGCACGCGCTCTCGGACGAGACCCGCACCCGGGTCCTGCTCGCGCTGCGGGAGGCGCCCGCGTACCCGTCCGACCTCGCCGACGCCCTCGGCGTCTCCCGCCAGGTGATGTCGAACCAGCTCGCGTGCCTGCGCGGGTGCGGGCTGGTCGAGGCCGTCCCCGACGGCCGCCGCACCTGGTACCGGCTCGCCGACCACCGGCTCGCACCGGCGCTCGGCGGCCTGCTGGCGCTCGTGCTCGACGTCGACCCGTCGTGCTGCGCGGACGGGTGCACGTGCGCATGACCGCCGTCCCGCTCCGTCCCGGCCCGCTGCCCGCGCCCCGCCGCGCGCTGCTGGAGCGCCGGATCCGCTGGGTCGTCGCGGCGACGATCACCTACAACGTCGTCGAGGCGGTCGTCGCGATCGGCGCCGGGCGTGCCGCGACGTCGTCGGCGCTGATCGGCTTCGGCCTCGACTCGGTCGTCGAGGTGCTGTCGGCGGCCGCGGTCGCGTGGCAGTTCGCCGGGCGCGACCCGCACGCGCGCGAGCGCACGGCGATGCGCGTCATCGCGTTCTCCTTCTTCGGCCTGGCGGCGTTCGTCACCGTCGACGCCGTCCGCGCGGTGCTCGGTGCCGCCGAGCCCGCGCACTCCACCGTCGGCATCGTCCTGGCCGCCGTGTCGCTGGCCGTGATGCCGGCGCTGTCGTGGTTCGAGCGGCGGACCGGCCGCGAGCTCGGGTCGGCGTCTGCGGTCGCCGACTCCCGGCAGACGCTGATCTGCGCGTACCTGTCGGCGGTGCTGCTGGCCGGGCTGGTGCTGAACAGCACGCTCGGCTGGTGGTGGGCCGACCCGCTCGCCGCCGTCGTCATCGCCGGCTTCGCGGTCCGCGAGGGCGTCGAGGCGTGGCGCGGCGACGCGTGCTGCGCTCCGGTCGGCGCGCTGCTGCGGTCGGACGCCGACGACGCGTGCGCGGACGGCTGCTGCGGCGACGGGTGATCGTGCGGCGTCGTGGTCGGCTGGTGCGGCGTCTCGGTCGGCTGGTGCGGCGCCTCGGACGGCCGCGGCCGGGCGGCGTCGACGGCGCGTGAAGGGTTGCGGACACCGGGTGTCCCGAACGCTTCACACGAGCACCGCGCCGGGTGCGCCGTGCGGGTCGCGGGGTTGTGCAGCGTTCGTCACGCTGGGCGCAACCGACGCTGCACACTTCGCCCGGACGGCGGTGCGGGCCGCTGCCGGCGCCGGGCGGTGGCGAGTCGGCACGTCGGCACGTCGGCACGTCCGCCCCGTCGGCACGTCGGCACGTCCGCCACGTCGGCACGTCGGCACGTCGGCACGTCCGCCCCGTCGGCACGTCGTTACGTCAGGATGACCGGATGGACACGGCGATCACGCTGCACGTGCGCGGCGAGCTGACCGACGGGGAGCTCGAGGCGCTGCACGCCGCCGCGTTCGGGCACCCGGTGACGCGCACACCCTGGCGGCAGCGCCTGGCCGACCGCAGCCTCACGTGGGTCACCGCGCGCCTCGACGAGCGGCTCGTGGGCTTCGTCAACGTCGTCGGCGACGGCGGCGTGCACGCCGTGCTGCTCGACACGTGCGTCGCCGCCGACGTGCGGGGACGCGGCGTCGGGCGTGCACTCGTCGCCGCCGCGGCCGACGAGGCACGCGACGCCGGCTGCACGTGGCTGCACGCCGACTACGAGCCACACCTCGTGGACTTCTACGAGCGGGCCTGCGGCCTGCGACCCACGGCGGCCGGCCTCCTCCGCCTGACCTGACGCCACCCCGGGCCGACCCGTCGAACCGGCCGTCGCACAGCACGCCGACGCCCCCGACCTGCACGACGGCCGCCTCACCGGCGCGCCGTGCCCCGCCGACGACGCCAGCCGGCGGTGAACCAGCCGTCGTGCAGCACCGCGGGCGCCGATCGCTGCACGACGGCCGGTTCGACCGCAGCGGCGCCGGGGTGGCGGGCGCGCCGGCGCCCGTCAGGTGCGGCCGGCGCCGCGTGCCGGCGCGCCCGGCACCACGAGGCCCGCCTCGTAGGCGAGCACCACGAGCTGGGTCCGCGACGTGCAGCCCGTCCGGTGCAGCAGCTCGTGCACGTACGTCTTCGTCGTCGCGAGCGTCAGGCCGAGCGACGCGGCGGCCTCCTGGTTCGACATGCCGCGCGCCACGGCGAGCAGCACGTCCCGCGCGCGCCCGTCGACGGCACCGAGCGCGGCGACGCCCCCCGCCGCCCCGGGCACCGGCCCGGACGACGAGGACGAGGACGACGACGCGACGGACCACCGCCGCCACTGCGACAGCACCAGCGGCGTCACGCCGGGTCGAGGACGCTGCCGCCCGCGCGCACCCGGTGGACGGCCGCCACCAGCGACGCCGGGTCGGCGTCCTTGAGCAGGAACCCGTCGGCGCCCGCCCGCAGCGCCGCCGTCACGTACTCCTCGTCGTCGAAGGTGGTCAGGACGAGCACCCGGACGTCCGCGAGGGCGGGGTCGGCGCGCAGGCGGCGCGTCGCCTCGATGCCGTCGGTGCCGGGCATGCGGACGTCCATGAGGACGACGTGCGGCGACGTGCGCCGTGCGACCTCGACCGCCGCGGCGCCGTCGCCGGCCTCGCCGACGGTGACGACGTCCGGCTCGTGGTCGAGGATGAGCCGCAGGCCGAGGCGGATCGTCGGCTGGTCGTCGACGACGACCACGCGCACGTCGTCCCCGCTCACGCGACCGGCACCCGAAGCGTCACGGCCCACCCGCCGGCGGCGGTGGGCCCGGCGACGACCTCGCCGTCGCACGCGGCCGCCCGCTCGCGCATGTGCACGAGGCCGTGCCCGCCGTCGGGGCCGCGGGTGCCGCCGCGCGCCGGCCCGGGGTCCTCGACGCGCAACGTGAGCGTGCGGCGCGCGACGGTCAGCGCGACCCGTGCCCGACCCGCGGCCGAGTGCACCGACACGTTGGTGAGCGCCTCCTGCGCGACGCGCACGACGGCGAGTCCCGTGGCGGGCGGGCAGGGCGGCAGCGCGGCCGGCAGGTCGGCGTCGACGACGAGGCCGGCGTCGCGGACCCGGTCGAGCACGCGGGGCAGGTCGGCGAGGTCGGGCAGCGGCGCGCGGGGCGCCCCGGCACCCGGCCCGTCGGCGTCCCGTAGCACGCGGACGACCGACCGCATGGCCGTCAGCGCCTCCTTGCCGGCGGGCGCGATCCAGCGGACGGCGGCGCGGTACTCCTCGGGACGGTCCCCGCCGACACGGTCTGCGGCCTGCGCGCGCACGACCATCGCCGTCACGTGGTGCGCCACGACGTCGTGCAGCTCGCGGGCGATGCGGGTGCGCTCGGCACGCACCGCGTCCCGCGTGCGCGCCTCCTGCAGCGCGCGGAGCTCGGCGTTGCTGGCCTCGAGCGAGCGCGCGGTGGCGGACAGCCGCGCGACGACCGACCCGAGCGCCGTCGCCGCCGCCAGCAGCAGGAGCAGCAGCACCGTGCGGGACGGGTCGGGCGGCGGCCACAGCGCCGACGGGGACTGCAGCCGGAACGCGCCGAGCAGCAGGACGCCGAGCGACGCCGCGGCGGCGGCCCCGGCGGGCACGGGCCGGACGGCGCCCCCGCGGGTGGCCGCGTACACGGCGAGCACCACGGGCCCCGCGTGGATCTCCGCCACGAGCGGCGCTCCCCCGGTCAGCGCGACGTAGCCGACCGGGTACAGCGTCGCGGTCAGCGCCAGCGCGACGCCGGGGGCGGACCGGCGCAGCGCGACCGGCACCGCCACCCACAGGCCGGCCCACACGTAGGTGTCGAGCGACCGCGGGTGCCAGTAGCCGGAGCGGACGAGAAGGGCGATTGCCAGCAGCCACGCGCCGAGCACCGCGAGCGCGACGACACCGTCCCGGGCGGCGTCCCGCGTGGGGAGGCCCCGCACCGCGCCGCGCGCCCCGCCCCGCACCGTGGCCGGCGCGGGGCCGGGCCGGCGGTCGGAGGTGGTGAGCATGCCTCGAACCTACGAGGGCCGCCCGGCCTGCGGATCCCCCGGTGGGCGGCCGCGCGGGCGGTGCCGGTCGTCCCGGGGTCGGACGCCGGCCACCGGACGGTGAGGGCGCGCACCCGGCGGGAAGCGCCCCGGGGGACGACGCCCGCGGCGGTGCCCGCCGCGCACGGTGGACGCATGACGACGACCACCGACCTGCGTCCGCCGCGGACCCGCCGCCGCGCGCCCCGACGCACCGCGCTTTGCGCACTGGCCGTGCTGCTCGCCGGCGGCGCCGGCCTGGCGTACGGCCTCACCGACCTCCCCGGCTCCGCAGCGGACGACCCCGATCGTGCCGCCGCCGGCGCACCGCCCTCCCCCGCCGAGGCCGGCACGGCCACGGGCCTGCACCCGGAGCTCGAGCGCCGGTTCCTGGCGGCCCAGCGGGCGGCCGCCGCCGACGACGTGCCGCTCACGCTCACGTCGGGCCTGCGCACGGCCGCGGAGCAGCAGGAGCTCGTCGACGAGGCCGTCGCCCGGTACGGCGTCCCCGAGGCGTACCGGTGGGTGCTGCCGCCCGAGCACTCGGCCCACGTGCAGGGCCTCGCGGTGGACGTCGGCCCGACCGCGGGCGCCTACTGGCTGCAGCAGCACGGGCCCGACCTGGGCCTGTGCCCCACGTACGCGAACGAGGTGTGGCACTTCGAGCTGCTTCCCGAGGGCGCCGCGGCGTGCCCGGAGCCGCGGCCGGACTCGTCCTGGGCGTGGTGAGTCGGCCGGCCCCGGCGCCCGTCGCGGCACGGCACGCCTCCGCCGTCAGGCGGCGGCCCGGCCGGCCGCGGCGCGGGCGTCCGCCAGGACGAGGTCGACGTTGATCGCCGTGGCGGCGGCCATCCCGTGCGCCGCGGCGGCCATGACCTGCGCCGTGACGTCGCCCGCGTTTCCCGCCACCCAGACCCCCGGCACGTCGGTCCGGCCCGTGGCGTCGGCGGGCACGCGCGTGCCGCGGACGGCGCCGTGCACCACCTGCTCGACCGGCTCGACGCCGAGACCCGCCAGGAGCTCGGCGTTCGCGCGGAACCGCGGCGCCACGACCAGCGCCTCGCGCGCCACGACCTCCCCGCTCGCCAGCCGGACCCCGGAGAGCGCCCCGTCGGCGACGTCGAGCGCGGCGACCTCGCCCTCGACCACCCGCACGCCGCGCGCGGCGAGCAGCTCGCGCTGCTCCGGTGCCGGCGCCGGACCCGTGTGGGTGAGGAGTACGACGTCGTCGCTCCACTGCCGCCACAGGAGTGCCAGGACCGGGCCCTGCGGCCCGGGGCCGAGCACGCCGACCGCGCGGTCCCGCACCTCCCAGCCGTGGCAGTAGGGGCAGTGCAGGACGCTGCGCCCCCACAGCTCGGCCACGCCCGGCAGGGCGGGGAGCTCGTCGGTCAGGCCCGTCGCCACGAGCAGCCGGCGGGCCCGCGCGGACCGCCCGTCGGTCAGGTCGACGCCGAAGTCGCCCTCCGCGCCGCCCAGCGCGGCGACCCGGCCGTCGACCACCTCGCCCCCGTAGCCCTCGACCTCGCGGCGCCCGGCCGCGAGGAGGTCCGCGGGCGGGGTGCCCTCGTGCCCGAGCACGTTGTGCACGTGGCCCGCCGGCGCGTTGCGCGGCGTGCCGGCGTCGACCACCAGCACGCGGCGCCGTGCGCGCGCCAGGGCGAGCGCCCCGCTCAGGCCCGCGGCGCCCCCGCCGACCACCACCACGTCGTACCGCTCGTCCGGTGCCATCTCGTGCCGTCCTCTCGTCGCAGGGGGAAGGGGCCGCGCGCCCTCCGGC
>NZ_JBHUZW010000017.1:0-52305 GCF_042667215.1 Cellulomonas sp. NPDC057328
CCCTCCGGCACCGCCCGGCCCGTGACCGGCCGCGGCCCCTCCGCCGCGTCCGCCGCCGCCGGGGTCGCCGGCGGCACGTCCTCCCGTCAGCCGGCCGGGCTCAGGTCCAGCTGGTCCTCGGCCACGGCGACGACGCTCCACGTCCGGCCGTCGGCGTCGGTGAGCTCCCACGCCGGCACGAGCAGCGTCGCGCCGTCGGGCGCCGTCAGCAGCGTCACGCCGAGGCGCGCGTCGACGAGCGTCACCTCCTGCACGGGCCACGCGATCGGCGAGCCGGGCGCGGGGACGGGCGGGACGGTCGGCTCGGCCGGGGCAGGCTCCGGCTCCGGCTCGACGGGCATGATCCCGACCGCGTCGTCCGCGACCGCGCCCTCCGCCGCGCCCGCCGCCCGGGCGAACGGCATGACGCCCCCGAACGACGCCCCGAAGCGCGGGTCGTTCAGCCGGTCGACGGCGTCGGCGGCACCGACGACGTCGTACGTGCCGAGCTCGACCAGCGACGCCAGCGGTCCCGACACCGACTGCACACCGTCGCCGGCGAGGCCGACGGACCACGCGACACCCGTCTGCGTCCCGTCGACGACCTGGGTGCCCTGCACCTGGACGAGCCCCGGCACGCCGGTGTCCTCGGCGACCGCGAACTCGTACCCGGCGGTGTCGACGCCCAGCCGCCCGACCAGGTCGCGCGCGGCCGCCACGGCGGCGTCGCCGGTCGGCGTCGCGCCCGGGTCGCACACGCTCGGGTCGGCCGGCGCGGGCCGCGGCGCCGGCAGGATCGAGACGTCGGGCGCGGCGGGCTCCGGCGTCCCTGCGGACGAGCCGTCGACGCCCGCGCCGCCGTCGGTGCCGGCGTCCGTGCCCACGTCCGGCGTCTCCGGCAGCCCCGACCGGCACGCCGACGGGTCGCGCGCCGGGTCGTAGAACCACAGGTTCGCCATGCCGTCGCCGCCGACGGTCACGCTCGCGGCGCTGCCGTCGGTCGTCCCGACGACCCACTGGCCCCACTCGCCGCGCGGCTCGCCCGCGACGCCGAGCACCTCCGCCGCCCGGCGCGCGGCCTCCGCCGTCGCGGCCGACGTCGCGTCGAACGCGAACGCCCGGGCCTGGCCGGCCTCCGTCGGCAGCCCCTCTCCGGCGAAGGTCGTCCGCCCGCCGAAGCCGGGGGCGATCATGCTGCGCGCCGTGTCCGCGGCGGCCGGTGCGGCGCCGCCCACGGTGCTCTCCGTCGCGGCGCCGCCCTGCAGCGCGATCGGCGGTGCGGCCGGCTGGTCCGCCCCCGCCGCGCCGAGCGCGTAGCCCCCGCCGCCGAGCACCAGGGCGCCCGTCGCGACCGCCGCGACCTGCAGCCAGCGGGCCGGGCGGCGCCGGCGCTCCTCGCGGGCGGCGGCGAGCTCGTCCGGGACGGCCGCGGCCGTGCCGACCGCTGCCGTGCCGGCCGCCGACGTACCTGTGGGGACTCCCGTCGCGTCCGCGAGGCGCGCCTGCAGGCGGGGCAGGTCCGGGGTCGTGCCGGCGGCCGGGTCGGCCGCGCGGACGCGCGCCACGGCGGCGTCCTCCGCGGCGGCGTCCGCCGCCACCGCGCCGGCCGGGTCGGCCGTCGTCGGGTCGTCGGCCTCGTCGCGCCGGGGGTCGGCGTCGTCGCGCCGGGCGTCGGCGTCGTGCCGCCGGGGGTCGGCGTCGTCGCGCCGCGGGTCGCGGGTGTCGTCCATGGGGGTCCTCCTGCCGGGACGGGGCGGGCGTCGGCCGGTCCGTGCGGACCGGGCGCCGTCGCCGCTCTCCTGCCCCGTCTGTGTCGCCGGGGGTGCGGGTCTTGCAGCGGCTCAGGCGTCGACGGCGGCGAACGCGGCGCGCAGCCGCGACCGGGCGCGCGAGAGGGCGGCGTCGGCGCCACCGCGTCCCGTGCCGAGGACGGCCGCGAGCGCGTCGCCCGTCAGCCCCTCCCACGCGTGCAGGAGCAGCACCTCGCGGTCGCGCGCGGAGAGCCCCGCCAGCACCGTGCGGACGGTGTCGTCGCGGACGGCGAGGAGGGCCGGGTCGTCCGCGTCCGGCTCGTCGGGGACCTCCGCGACGGGCACGGGCCGGCCCTTGCGGCGGTGGTTCGCGACGACGTAGCCGGCGGTGCGGTAGAGCCACGGCAGCTCGGCGCCGTCCGGCACGTCGTCGCGCCGGCGCCACGCGACCGTCAGGACGTCGGCGGTGAGGTCCTCCGCCTCGGAGCCACCCGCGCGCCGGGCGACGTACCGGTGCACCGCGGTGGCGTGCGCGCGCACGAGGGCGTCGTACCAGGCGGCGTCGTGGGCGGTGCCTGGCTGCCCGGCGGACGCGCCGAGCGGGGCAGGCGCGGCGGGCGCCGCACCGTCGGGGTCCCCCACGGGCTCGCGCCCGTCCGGGACGACGTCGAGGTGCGGAGGGTGCGACGGCACTGCGGCTCCCGGCGGTCGGACGGTGCGGACGTGCGGGCGGCGCGCGGAGCACCGCCCTCACCCCCAGGTGTCGCGACCTCCCCCGATCTTGCACCGCCCATCCGCACCCACCGCTCACGCGACCACGTCGCGGACCCGCTCCCGCTCCCGCTCCCGCTCCCGCTCCCGCTCCCGCGAACGGCATACCGGTGAGCCTCCCGCGGCTGGGAGAGGGACCGGTATGCCGTTCGGCGTGGGACGGGACGGGATAGGACGGGAGGAGCGACGCGTCAGAGGCCGTCGGCCACCACGGCGGTCGCGCGCAGCCACGCGTCCCGTGTCGACGGGCGCAGCGCCGCGTGGTCGATCGGCCCGCCCGTGACGAGCGCCCGGTCGTGCGGCACCTCGACGACGGCCCGCGTCAGCGCGCCGAAGTGCGAGCGCAGGCGCTGGCGCAGGTCCTTGTCGACCTTCGGCTCGGGGAACGACAGGATCGTCACGGCCTGCCGGACGAGCTCCTCGTGCCCGGTGGCGCGCAGCGCGTCGAGCGCCCACGCCGCCGACTGGGCGGTGTCCTCGCGCAGCGTCGAGACGACGACGAGCTGGTCGGCCGTGTCGACGGCGGCCCGCCAGTTCGAGGCCCGCATGTTGTTGCCCGTGTCGACGACGAGCACCCGGTAGAACTGCGACAGGACCGTGTGCAGCGAGCGGAACGACTGCGCGTCGACGCTCGACACGGACGCCGCGTTCTCGTCGGACGCCAGCACGTCGAACTGCTCGTTCGGCTGCGTGCGCACGTACGCGTCCAGGTCGCCGATGCGCAGCGTGCCGCGGCCCGTGAGGTCCGGCAGCGCGTGCAGCAGGTCGACGGCCGTGCGCGTGTGGTCGGCGTGCGACGAGCGCCAGCCGAGCGTGCCGCGCGTCTCGTTGTTGTCCCACGCGAGCGTGTACCCGCCGCGGTGCAGCCCGAACGTCGCCGCGAGCAGCATCGTCGCCGTCGTCTTGTGCGCGCCGCCCTTGGGGTTGACGACGACGACCGTGCGGGGGCCGTCGAACGTGCGGCGGACCGCCTCGACCTGCGAGCGGCGCACCCGCTCGGCCCGCCCGGGCGCGGGCTTCACCGCGCCGAGCGTCAGGCGGCGGACGGTGCGCTGCCAGCCCTGCTCGGCGGGGCCCGCGTGCGCGGGGTGCCGGGCGGCGAGCAGGTCGTCGAGCGTGGGCAGCGACGTGCCGGCGACGGCCGGGGTCGCGCCCGTCGCGGGACCGCCGCGGCGGCTGACGGCGGGCGTCGCACCGGTGGCGGCGGCGCCGCGCCGGGTGGCGGGCGGTGCGGCGGGGGCGTCCACCGCGGGCGTCGGCCCGCTCGCCGCGGGCTCCGGCGACGTGGCGACGACGGGCGTCGGCCCCGACAGCGCGGGGTCGGCGGGCACGGGGTCGGACGGCACAGGGGCGCCGGGCGCGGGGTCGGCCGTCGCGGCGACGGGCACCGGCGTGCCGCCGGCCGGCACGGGACCGGTCAGCGGTGCGACCTCGTCGGCGTCGGCGGCCTCGTCCACGCGGCCGTCGGGGTGGATGAGCAGCGCCCACAGGCCGTCCGGGTCGCGGACCTCGACGGGCAGGGCACGCCCGGCCTCCTGCGCGAGGGCCGCGATGCGCGCGGTCATCTGCGCCCCCGCCTCCGCGAGGTCGGCCGCCGCGATGCGCTCGAGCACGCCGTCGACGGAGATCTCCCCCGTCCCGTCCTCGCGCACCTCCGCGACGATGTGGGGCAGCGCCCCCGCCGTCGCGTCACGCGTGGCCACGTCGCCGCCGCTGTCCGTCATCGGTCCCCTCCGTCCTGCGAGCCCGCGGCGCCCCGCAGATGGCACGCCGGGACCCGTCCTGCCCTGCAAATCCTGGACGAACGTATCGTTCCTCCCCCTCGCGCGCACAACGGGCAGCACGGGGACCGCGGGCAGGAGGACGCGGGCACGGGACGCCGCCAGGGCGACCGCGGGCACGGGGACGGCAGGCCCGGCCGGGGACGGGCCGGACGGCTACTCCTCGGTGTCGACCTCGAACCACACGGTCGTGCCGCCGTCCGGCTGGCGGGCGGAGCCCCACGCCGACGACAGCGCCTCGACGAGGGCCATGCCGCGGCCGTTCGGCGCGGTCGGCTCGGGGTGCCGCACGCGGGGCGTGCCGCCGCCGCGGTCCGTCACGGCGACGCGCACGACGCTGCCGTCGACGCGCACGGCGACCTGCACCGGCTCGCCGGCGGGGCCGTGCACGACGGCGTTGGACACCAGCTCGCCGGCGAGCAGCTCGATCACCTGGTTCGCGGCGCCGCCGACGCCCGCGCCGGCGACGGACCGCATCACCCAGTGACGCGCCTGGCGCGAGGCGCTGCGCTCGGCGAGCACGACGAGCTCGTCGTCGAGGAGGGGCGGCGGCGCACCACGCCGCCGTCCGCTGCGGAGGTCCCGGACGTCACCCACGCCCCCCAGGGTGCACGAGACGGGCCGGTCCCGCCGGTCGGCCCGCGTGCCGGACACCGGTCCGACTGCCGGTGCGGGCGGACGACGCGGCCCGGGATCCCGCCGGCGCACGGACGACGGCACAGGTCAGCGCACCGGGCGGGTCGGCGGCACCCAGCCCTGGGCCGGCATGCAGATCCACAGCAGCGGGTAGATGACGAACGGGCTGCCGGGCAGCACGAAGAGCAGAAGCAGGGCGACGCGCGCCGCCCAGGCGGGCACCCCCAGCCGCAGCGCCACGCCGGCGCAGACCCCCGCCAGCAGCCGGCCCGCGTAGGGGCGCACCAGCCCGGCGCGTGCGAACGCGTCGCGGATCCCGTCCATGTGACTCCTCCGTCCCGGTGCGGACCGTCCGCACCCGACACCCCCGAGCCTCCCGCGCCGCGCGCGCGGGCGCCTCCGGGTCCGCCCCGGAGCCGACCCCGACCTGCGGCGCAGGCCCGTCGGGGTGCCCCGGCCCGCCCGCCTGAGGTACCTCAGGCCCGCCGGGGGCGGCCTCAGGCGCGCACCACCCGATCCGGTCGGCCAGGACCCGGCGACCGACCGATCCGCGCACCCCCGCCTCACGGGCAACGTCAGGGTCGTGCCGGAGCGCCCGCCGCCCGGCCCGCACGGACCGACGAGGGAGGACGACATGAGCACCACCATGTGGGGACCGGCGCTCGACGCCGAGCTCGCGTACCGCCGCGAGCGCGTGCAGGACGCGCTCGGGCACGGCCGCACCACCGCGCGGGGGCGACGCCGCGCCCGGACCGACGCCGCGGCGGCGCCCGCCCGCGCAGGTGCGAGCCGCGCGCCCGGGCGTCGGTGGGTGCTGCCAGGATCGGGGGCGTGGCACGCGGCCCGATGAGCACCCCGTTCGTGGCGCGCGCGGCCCAGGTCGCCCGGCTCGCCGAGGCGCTGGGCCGCGCGCGCGCCGGCACGCCGTCGCTCGTCCTGCTCGGGGCGGACGCGGGCGTCGGCAAGACGCGCCTGGTCCGCGAGGTCGCGGCGCGCGCGGCCGCCGAGGGCGCGCGCGTCGTCACGGGGCACTGCGTCGACCTCGGCGAGATCGGCCTGCCGTACCTGCCGTTCGCGGAGGCGCTCGGCGCGCTGCACGCGCTCGACCCGGACGCCGTGCGCGCGGTCGTCGCGTCGCGTCCCGCGCTCGCCCGGCTCGCCGGCGACGGCACGGTGGCGCCGCCCGGCGACGACGCCGCCGACCGCCTGCAGCTGTTCGAGGGCGTCGTGGAGGCGCTCACCGGCTGCGCGTCGGCCGAGCACCCGCTGCTGCTCGTCCTCGAGGACGTGCACTGGGCCGACGCGTCGAGCCGCGACCTGCTGCGCTTCCTCGTCTCCCGCCTCACCGTGCAGCACGTGCTCGTCGTCGTCACCTACCGCACCGACGACCTGCACCGGCGCCACCCGTGGCGCCCCGTCGCCGCCGAGCTGGCCCGGCACCCGCGCACCGAGCGGCTGCCGCTCGACCCGTTCACCGACGACGAGCTGCGCGCGTTCGCCACCGCGGTCGCCGGCGAGCCCCTGCCCGACCCACTGCTGCGCCGCGTCCGCGAGCGCGCCGAGGGCAACGCCTACTTCACCGAGGAGCTGCTCGAGGCGGGCGCGGACGGCGACGAGCTGCCGTGGTCGCTCGGCGACGTGCTGCGCACGCGCGTGGAGCAGCTCGAGCCGGGGCCGCTGCGGCTCGTGCAGCTCGCGTCGGCGGCCGGGCGCCGCGTGGACGAGCCGCTGCTGCGGGCGGCCGCGCGCGCCGACGGCGACGCCGCCCTGCGGGAGCCGGGGGCGGTGGACCGGGCGCTGCGGGACGCGGTGGCACAGCACGTGCTGGTCGTCGAGGACGGGCGCATCGCGTTCCGGCACGCGCTGCTCGCGGAGGCCGTCTACACGGATCTGCTGCCGGGTGAGCTGAGCGGCGTGCACCGCGCGTACCTGCGCGCCCTGGACGCGGACCCGGGCGTCGGGACGGCGGCGCAGCGGGCCGCGCACGCCGTGCGCGCGCCCGACCTGCCGGTGGCGCTGCGGGCGTCGTGGGACGCGGCGCTGCAGGCGCACCGCGTGCTGGCCCCGACGGAGGAGCTGCGGCACCTCGAGGTCGTCCTGCGGCTGTGGGACGCGGTGCCGGACGAGGCGGCGGGCCTGCCGGAGGACCGGGCGCGCGTGCTGCTGCGCGCCGCGGGCGCCGCGAGCCGGTCCGGCGCCCCCGACCGCGCCGTGCAGCTGGCGCGCTCCGCGCTGGAGGCGCCGGGCACGCCGCCGGACGAGCTCCCGGCCGTGCGCACCGCTCTCGCGCGGCACCTGCTCGGCGTGGACGACGTGCCCGCCGCGCTGGCGGAGGCGACGCGGGCCGTCGCGGACCTGCCCGACGCGCCGACCCCGGAGCGCGCGTGGGCGCTCGCGACGTACGCGCGCGCCGCGGTCAACGCCGGCCGGGAGGACGAGGCGGAGCAGCTGGCGGCCCGCGCGGTGGAGATCGCGCGCGCGGTGGGTGCCGCGGCCGCGGAGTCCGACGCGATGGCGACGCTCGCGGTCGCCGAGCGGCTGGACCACGCGCTGTCGACGCGGCTGCTGGCCGAGGCGCTCGAGCGGGCGGTGGGCGCCGACGACCGCGCCACCGAGCTGCGCATCCGCTACAACCTGGCGTCCGCGCACTACGACGTCGGCGACCTCGACCGGGCGGCCGCGGCGTCGCGCGCCGGGCTCGACCGGGCGCGCGCGCTCGGCATGGCGTGGGCACCGCACGCCGTCGACCTGCACGCGCTCGACGCGACCATCCGGTACACCCGCGGGGACCTGTCGCCGCGCGTGACCGGGCCGGCGGACGACGACGTCCCCGAGTTCGGCGCGGCGCTCGTCGCCGCCGCCGACCTGTGGGCCGCCGTGGCGCGCGGCGACGCCGACGTGGTGGAGCGCGCGCGGGCGCTCGAGCGGTGGTGGGACCGCGACCCGCTCGTCGCGCTGCTCGCGGGCGGCAACGCCGTCGACGCGCTCACGTGGCAGGGCCGGCCCGCCGAGGCCCGCGCGCTGCTCGACCGCGTCGACGCGCACATGCGCTCGGTGTGGCCGGAGATGTACACCGGCGGCATCCGCATGAGCGCGCTCGCGCTCGCCGCCGTCGCGGACGAGGCCGCCGCGCGGCGGCTCGCGGGCGCGCCCCTCGACGACCTGCTCGCCGACGCCGACGCGCGCCTCGACCGCGCCGAGCGGACCGCGCAGGGGCGCCGGCCGCGCTCCGGCGGCATCGGGCCCGAGGGCCGCGCGTGGCTCGCACGCGCACGGGCCGAGCACGCGCGCGCCGTCGGGTCGGCCGACCCGGCGCCGTGGGGGGTGACGGTCGCGGAGTTCGGCTACGGCCACGCGTACGAGCAGGCGCGGTCGCGGTGGCGGTGGGCGGAGGCGCTGCTGCGCGCCGGCGACCGGGCCGGCGCGTCCGAGCAGGCGGCGGCCGCCCTCGCCGCGGCGGACGGCATGGGCGCGGCGCCGCTCGCGTCGGCGGTGCGCGACCTGGTGCGCCGGGGCCGGCTCGACGTCGCGGGGGTGCGCGGCGGGACGGCGGACGTCCTGACCGCGCGCGAGGCGGAGGTGCTGGCGCTCGTGGCCCAGGGCCTGTCCAACCGGCAGATCGGCGAGCGGCTGTTCATCTCCGGCAAGACGGTGTCCGTGCACGTGTCGAACGTGCTCGCCAAGCTCGGCGCGTCGGGGCGCACGGAGGCGGTGACGGTCGCGCACCGCCGGGGGCTGCTGACGCCGACGCCCTGACCCGCGCCCTCCCCTGCCCTCTCCCGCCCTCGGGGGCGTGACCTGGGCGGATGTCGGTGGCCGGCCCTACGGTGTGAGCCATGGCACAGAAGGCAGCGGCGGTCGAGCTCGACGTGCGCGGGCGCACGGTCCGCGTCACGAGCCCCGACCGGGTCGTGTTCCCCGCACGCGGGCTCACCAAGCTCGACGTGGTCGAGTACTTCGTCGCGGTGGGCGAGGGCATCCTCGGGGCGCTGCTGCACCGGCCGACGACGCTGGAGCGGTGGCCGAAGGGCGTGTTCGAGGGCGCGCGCATGTCGACGCGGCAGGACAGCAGCGGCGACGCGTTCTACCAGAAGCGTCTGCCGCAGGGGGCGCCGGACTACGTCGAGACGGCGCGCATCGCGTTCCCCAGCGGGCGGACGGCCGACGAGGTCGCGCCGACCGAGGTCGCCGTCGTGGCGTGGGCCGCGAACCTCGGCACGCTGACGTTCCACCCGTGGCCCGTGGTCCGCGACGACGTCGACCGGCCCGACCAGATCCGCATCGACCTGGACCCGCAGCCGGGCACCGACTTCGACGACGCCGCACGCGTCGCACCGCACGTGCGCGAGCTGCTCGCCGAGCACGGGCTCGAGGGCGTGCCGAAGACGTCCGGCGGGCGCGGCATCCACGTGTTCGTGCCGATCGAGCCCGAGTGGACCTTCACCGACGCGCGGCGCGCCACCATCGCGTTCGGCCGCGAGCTGGAGCGCCGCATGCCGGACGAGGTGACCATGCGGTGGTGGAAGGAGGAGCGCGGGCAGAAGATCTTCGTCGACTACAACCAGATGGCGCGCGACCGCACCATCGCGTCGGCGTACTCGATCCGCTCGAACCCGCGCGCGACCGTGTCCGCGCCGCTGCGCTGGGACGAGGTCGGCGACGTGCACCCCGACGACTTCGACGTGCTGACGATGCCGCAGCGCTTCGCCGAGGTCGGCGACCTCTTCGCGCCGCTGGTCGCGCACGAGACCCCGCGGTACCGGCTGGACTCGCTGCTCGAGCTGGCCGACAAGCAGGAGCGCGACGAGGGCCACGGCGACCTGCCGTACCCGCCGGAGTACCCGAAGATGCCGGGCGAGCCGAAGCGCGTGCAGCCGAGCAAGGACCGTGACCGGCCGCGCTGACGGTCGGGCGCCGAGCGCCGCCGGCCGCACCTCCGCCGCGCCGTGACGACCGCGCCATGGGACAGCACCGTGACGACCGCACCGTGACCACAGCACCGGGCGCGAGCCTCCCGTACCGCAGCGCCACCGCGCGCTGGGTGCTGCTCGCGACGGTGCTGGGCTCGGCGCTCGCCTTCGTCGACGCCACGATCGTGACGATCGCGCTCCCGGCGATCGCGGACGACCTCGGCGCGACGACCGCCGGCCTGCAGTGGACGGTCAACGGGTACGCGCTCACGCTCGCCGCGTTCCTGCTCCTCGGCGGCGCGCTCGGCGACCGGTTCGGGCGGCGGCGGGTCTTCCTCGTCGGGGTCGCGTGGTTCACGGTCGCGTCGGTCGCGTGCGCGCTCGCCCCCACCGTGGGCGCGCTCGTGGCCGCGCGCGTGCTGCAGGGCGTCGGCGGCGCGCTGCTCACACCCGGGTCGCTCGCGATCCTGCAGTCGACGTTCGCCGGCGAGGACCGCGGCCGTGCGATCGGCGCGTGGTCGGGGCTCGGCGGTGTCGCCGGGGTGGCGGCGCCGTTCCTCGGCGGGTGGATCGTCGAGGTGGCGTCGTGGCGGTGGGCCTTCGGCATCAACGTGCCGCTCGCGGCCGTGGTCGTCGCGGTGACGCTGCGGCACGTGCCCGAGTCCGCCGACCCCGGCGCCGCACCGCGCACGGACGTCGCCGGGTCGGCGCTCGCCGCGGTCGGGCTCGCCGGCGTCGCGTACGGCTGCACCGCCTGGGCGGAGCCGGGCGCCTCGCCCGTCGTCGTCGCCGGTGCGCTGGCCGCCGGGCTGCTCGCGCTGACCGCGTTCGTCGTGGTCGAGCGCCGGTCGACCGCGCCGCTGGTGCCGCCCGCCCTGTTCGCGTGGCGCCCCTTCACCGGCGTCAACATCGCGACGCTGCTCGTCTACGCCGCGCTCTCCGGCATCGGCTTCTTCCTCGTCGTCACCCTCCAGGTCGTGAGCGGGTACCCGCCGCTCGCCGCGGGGCTGGCGTCGCTGCCGACGACGCTGCTGCTCCTGCTGCTCTCGCCGCGGGCCGGCGCGCTCGGCCTGCGGCTCGGGCCCCGCCTGCCGATGACCGCCGGTCCCGCGGTCGCCGCCGTCGGCACCGTGCTGCTGGCCGGCGTCGGCGCCGACGCGCCGTACGTCACGCACGTGCTGCCGGGGGTCACGCTGCAGGGGCTCGGGCTCGCGCTCACCGTCGCGCCGCTGACGACGACCGCGCTCGCCGCCGCGCCCGACCACGCCGCCGGGGTGGCGAGCGCCGTCAACAACGCCGTCGCCCGCGTCGCGTCGCTGCTCGCCGTCGCCGCGCTGCCGCTCGTCGCGGGCGTCGGCGCGGGCCTCACCGACGCCGCCCGGCTGGCCCCCGCGCACCGCACCGCCATGCTCACGTGCGCGGGCCTGCTGCTCGCGGGGGCGGCGGTGTCGTGGTGGACCGTGCCGCGCACCGCGGCGGGGGTGCGGCCGCCGACCGGGTGAGCGACGGCGCTGTCGGCGGGCGACGGTACGGTCGCCGACGTGAGCAACGGCGCCGAGCCCTCCCGCGGCCTGCCGGTGCCGCTCCCGCCGTGGAGCGGCAGCCAGCTGCGCCGCCTCGGCCGCGCTCTGCGCGAGGGCGAGGCGAGTGCCGAGGGTTGCCCGTCCTACCCCGACGTGATGCTGCACTACAACGACCTCGCGACAGCGGTGAACGATGAGCTGCGCGCCCTCGATTGGGACAGCCTCCTCGGCCCCGCCGGCCGACCGCAGATCACGAGCCGTGCGAAGACGCTGACGACGCTGACGAGCTGGTCCGCGACCCGGGGACCCCCCTCGGGAACGTGCAGGTCAGAGGCGTAGAGTCGCGCCCATGTCCGGCTTCGTCATCACCTACCACCGCCGCACCGGCGCGACGGAGGTACAGGAGTACGCCGGCCCGACCGGCCCTCGCGACGCTCTGCAGCGTCGGCTCGAGCTCGAGGGCACGGCCGCACAGGACGTGGAGATCGTGTCACTCGTCAGCGACTCGATCGAGACGGTCAGGCAGACGCACTCCCGCTACTTCCAGCGCGAGCTCGCCGCGTCCTGAACCGACGAGCCGCGGCGGCGGGCTCCTCAGCCGCGGTACTCGTAGTGCCAGTACTCGGGGTTCGAGCCGCCCTGCCGCGCCCACGCGGGCGACACCCACCCGTACGTCGGCCCGTTCGCGACCAGCCACGCGCTGGCGGCGGAGTCCCAGCCGTACGTGCACGGGAGCTCGGGCACGTCGATCGCCAGGCCGGTGCCGTGCGACGACGTCCCCGGCACCGCGGCCACCGAGCCGAGCGCCGCGCGCATGGCGACCTGCGTGTCGAGGTCGCGGTAGGTGAGGTCGAGCGCGAGGTCGTGCCCGAGCGCGGCACGGAACGCGACGTTGAGGCGCTCGAGCGCCGCCGCGGCGTCGGAGCGCAGGTAGAACGGCGTGCCGCGCGAGTCGCGCGTCCACGACACGGCGCTCAGCGCCGACGCGGGCAGCCGGCCGTTGCTGCCGTCCCCGCCGTCGGTCGGCGGCGAGGTGTAGAAGGCCGGGCCCGAGTACGTCGTCGCGCAGGACCGGTCCGCGGGTGCCGGGGCAGCGGGGGCGCCGGGCGACGTGGTCCGTGGCCGGGACGCCGCGGCGGCAGCGCGCTCCGCGGCGGCGCGCTCCGCGGCCTGCGCGGCCTCGTGCGCGGCGACGGCGTCGACCACCACGCGCTCGGCACCGGCGACCTCCGCCGCGAGCGCGCGCAGCCGCACCGCCGACGCGGTCCCCGCCTCCTGCTCCGCGGCACCGAGCACCGCCGCGAGCGCCTGCCGGACCGCGTCGTCGCCGACCCGCTCCGCCGACGACGCGAGCGTGCCGCCCGCCTGCGCCACCGCCGCGTCGAGGGCCGCACGCGATCCCGTCCGCACCGACGCGGCGCCGGCCGTGCCGAGCACCGCCGCACCCACCGCCGCGGCGGACCGGTCGGCGTCGACCGCGAGCGCGGCGGCCGCGACCCGCTCGTCGGCGGCCGCGCGCAGCGCCTCGTCCTCGGCGCGCCGGTCGACCGTCCACGCCCACCCGCCCGCGGTCACCCCGAGGGCCAGCGAGGCGACGGTGACGACGGTGACGGCAGCGCGGCGGATGTCGGCCTCCGGTGGTCGGGACGCGTCCGCGGGTGAGGCGGGCGAGGGCGGCGGGCGGGCGACGGAGCCAGGGCCCGGCGGGCGCACGGACGCCGTCCACCGTAACGGCGGCCCTCGGACGGCGCCCCGCGGGCGGGCGGCGCGCCGGTCCGGGGACGTCGTTCCTCACCTGTCCGAGGGCTCAAGGCCGTCGCCACGGACGCCGATGCCTCAGGCATGCACTCCGCCTCGCCGACCCTCCCGGCGGGGACCGCACCGGTGGCCGCGACCGGCGCCGGCCCCGTCCTCGCCCGTCCGCTCACGCCGTCCGAGGTCGCGCACCTCGACCGTCTCCGCGCGTGGCTGCAGGACGACGGCGTCGACGTGCACGACCCCGCCGCCCTCGACGCGCGGTGGGTGACGCTGCTCGCGACGCACGCCGCCGACGCCCCCGCGCCCGCCGCCGCGATCGGCATCGCCGTCGGCGACGTCCTCGTGCGCTCCGTGCCGGGCGCGGTCTGGATGATGTGCCCCGGGCCCGACGGCGCGACGCCCGGCGTCGTCGCCGACGGGCGCGTGCACGCCCCCGTCCTCGCCGTGCTCGACGCGCACGCCCGCTGGCGGCTGCGCACGCCCGAGTGGACGGTCGACTACGTGCGCCGCGCGACGGTGCACCTGGACCCGTCGGCCGGCACCGCGCCCGCCGCGCCCGTGGCCGAGGCCGTCGCCGTGGCTGCCGTGCCGGACGACGCGGCCCCGCTCGGCACGGGCCACGACGCGGCGTGGGAGGTGGACGCCGACGCCGCGTGGACGGGTCCGGCGTCCGTGCTCACGACGCCGGCGGACCCGGCGGCCGCCGAGCTCGTGGTGCCCGGGCTCGCCGCGGAGCACGGCGACGACCTCCCCGTCCCCGCGCCGGCCACCTGGGAGCCCACGTCGCCCGAGGGGGCAGCCCCGGAGCTCGTCGTGCCCCGCCTCGCCGACCCGGACGCGGACCACGGCACGGACCCCGACGCCGCCGCCGACGCGCCGGCCTGGGAGCCGGTCGAGCCGGCACCGGCGTGGTCGGGGTGGGCGCCCGTGCAGGCCGCCCCGACGCCGAGCGCGCAGGTCGACCCCGCGCCGCTGGACCCGCTGTCGCCCGCGTGGCGGCCGGCCACGCTCGCACCCGCGGTGCCCGCGTGGGCCGTCGCCGCGCAGACGGCCCCGGCGTCCGACGTGGCGAGCACGCCCGCGGAGGCGGACGTCGTCACGTCGTCGACCCCCGTCGTCGCGGCGCCCGGCACGTCGTCCACCCCCGCGGTGGCCGCCCCGGTGACGTCCTCGACGCCCGCCGTCGTGCCCGCCTCGACGCTCACGCCCGAGGACCTGCCGCACCGCCCCACGTCCCACGTGCAGGACCTCGCGCTGCGGGCGCTCGAGCACGCGCTCGAGCAGGCCGTCGCCGACCCGCGCGGGGTGGCGCCGTTCGTGCTGGTGCGCGACGGCGAGCGCTTCGACCTCACGTCGTTCCCGCACGGCGAGGCCGGCACGCTCGAGGCGCGCGAGCACGCGCGCCGGTGCGGCCTTGCGGCGGCCGCGGTGGGCTGGACGTCGCCCGCCGACGCCGTGCGCCCGTACCCGCGCGTCGTGGTCGACGCGTCGGCGGTCGGCGAGCCGGGCATCCGCGTGGCGCACGCGTTCGTGCACGACGCGGCCGGTGGTCGCGAGGTCGGCGGCCCGGAGGTCGTGGGCCAGGCGGCACCCGTCCTCTGAGGCGTCGGCGCCGTCGCTCAGGCGACGGGCTCGGCCGGCTCGGCCGCCGCCTTCACCTTGCCGTGCCGCACCTCGGCGCCGCCCATGAGCGACACGATGCGCACGTCGAGCAGCGGCGCGTCCGGGTCCGACGGCGGGTCGGTCTTGTCCTCCCACCCGCCGAGCAGCGGCAGGCCGCTCGTGCGGACGCGCCACGTGCGCGGCACGCGGATGTCGACGCCGCCCCAGAACACGAACACGTCGATGCGCGCGGTCCCGACGACGTCGGCCTCGCGCAGGTCGAGCGAGATGCCGCCCATGATCGCGGTGAGGCTCGCGCCGGTGAACCGCTGCGACCGCGTCCGCGGCTCGGCGCCCCACCAGAACGCGAACGACGTCACATGGTCGGCGTCGCCGCCGGACGACCCGGTGCGCAGGAGGATGCCCAGCCCGACGGCGACGACGACCAGCGGCCAGAGCGCCGACCACACGTCGGGCTCGACGACGTCGAGCTGCACGAGCAGCAGCACCGCGCCGACCGCGGCGACCACGGCCGGCCCGACCCACGCGCGCGGCACCACCAGCGCCGACACGACGCCGAGCGCGATCAGGGCGAGCGGCCACCACGTCGCGACGAGGGCACCGGGGTCGACGTCGAGGACCTCCGTGCGGTCGAGCAGCAGCACGACGCCCACCGCCACGACGAGCAGACCGAGGAGCACCTGACCGGGCGGACGTCGCTGCATGGTCGTGACCGTAGCGCTCCGCGCGCGCCCGCGGCAGTGCTCCTCGCCGGGCCGTGGACGACGGCAGGACGGGAGGCCGCCGGTCGCGGCGACGCCGTGCCGGCCCTAGCGTGGCCGACGTCCGAGCCGCCGCACCCGCGGCGCGTCCGACCTGGAGGTGGCCCGATGAGCAGCCCGATCCCCGACCCCGGCGCCGTGCCGGACGAGCCGCAGTTCACCGACGTCCCGGGCGACGACGTCCAGCCGGACGACCCGCGCGAGGAGGAGCCGCTGCCCAGCGACGACGCCCCACCGGCCGTCCCCGACACGGCCGACCCGGACGACCTGCCCTTCCCCGGCGGCGCCAACCCCTCGTGACGGGTGTCGGCGGCCGGTCGTAGCGTGCCGTCATGACGACGGACCCGGCGCCCGCGGGGCGCGCCGACGCGCACGGCACCGACGACGTGCACCCGGACGGCGTGCCCCCGGACGGCGTCCACCCGGACGGCGTCCCGGTGGGCGACCCGCACGCCGCGGCCGAGGCGCGCCTGCACGCGGTCGCGGCCGCGTTCGTCGACGTGCCGGGCGTGGTGGTGCCGTCCGCGGGGCGCCGGCACTTCGGCACCGCGACGCTGCGCGCGCACGGGCGCATCGCCGCCTTCACACCGGGCGCCCACCTCGTCGTCAAGCTGCCGCGCGACCGCGTCGCCGGCCTCGTGGCGTCCGGGGAGGGGCTGCCCTTTCCGGACGACCGGCCGCCCATGCGCGAGTGGGTGCAGATCGTGTCGGACGACCCGGCGATGTGGCACGGGGCGGTCGCGGAGGCGCTCGCGTTCGTCGGCGGCTGACGGGACGCGCGCCGCCCGGGCCCCGGCACGACGACGGCGAGGAGAGCACGTCTCCTCGCCACTCTCAACGTATAGCGCACCCCGGGTCTTGCGGCAAGACCCGGGTCGTGGCGGAGCATGTCGGGCCTCGACCCGATCGGAGCCGTCCATGACCACCACCACGAGCGCCTTCCGCCTGCCCGAGAGCCTCGCCGCCAAGGCGGCACCATCCCTGGTCGCCGCCGACGACGCCCACCTGGCCGCGGTCGCCGCCAGCGTCGAGCGGTCCGTCGCCGAGCTGTCCGCACGCCTCGACGCCGCCCGCCGCGCGCCCGCCCGCTCCGGTCAGCGGGCGCTGGACCGGGACGCCGAGGTGCACCGCACCACGGCCCGGCTGGGGACGCTGCGCCGGTTCGGCCTGGAGATGTGCCTCGGGCGCATGGTGCCCGCGGACGGCTCCGACCCCGTGTACGTCGGCCGCGTGGGGCTGACGGACGACGACGGGCGGCGCCTGCTCGTGGACTGGCGCTCCCCCGCCGCCGAGCCGTTCTTCGGCGCCACGCACGCCGACCCGATGGGGCTGGCGAGCCGGCGCCGCTACCGCTGGACCGGTGGGCGCGTGAGCGACTACTGGGACGAGGTCTTCACCGCCGAGGGTCTCGAGGACCGTGCGGCGCTCGACGACCAGTCGGCGTTCCTCGCCTCCCTCGGTGCGAGCCGGTCGGAGCGCATGCGCGACGTCCTCGGAACCCTGGCGGCGGACCAGGACGCGATCATCCGCGCCGGGTCCCGCGGCACGCTCGTCGTCGACGGCGGCCCGGGCACCGGCAAGACGGTGGTCGCGCTGCACCGCACGGCGTACCTGCTGTACTCCGACCCGCGGCTGGGGCACCGGCGGGGCGGCGTGCTGGTCGTCGGCCCGCACGAGCCGTACCTCGCGTACGTCGCCGACGTGCTGCCCGGCCTCGGCGAGGAGGGGGTGCGCACGTGCACGCTGCGGGACCTCGTCCCGGAGGGTGCGGCGGCCGTCCCCGAGGCGGACCCCGAGGTCGCGCGCCTCAAGGCGTCGGCGGCGATGGTGCGCGCGGTCGAGCCGGCCGTGGCGTTCAGCGAGCGTCCGCCGACCACCGGCCTCACCGTGGCGACGCCGTGGGCCGACGTCCGCGTCCGGCCGACGGACTGGGCGGACGCGTTCGCCGCCGTCGAGGTCGGGACGCCGCACAACGAGGCGCACGACCAGATCCGGGACGCGCTGCTGGACCTGCTCGTCGACCGGTACGCCGACGAGGACGCCGACGAGGACGGCGACGAGGACGGCGACGTCCCCGCGGAGGGGCTGCGGCGCGCGCTCGGCCGGGACCGGGAGCTCGAGCGGGCCCTGCACCGCGCGTGGCCGCTGCTCGACCCGGCCGAGGTCGTCGCCGACCTGTGGTCGGTGCCCGCCTACCTGCGGCTCTGCGCCCCGTGGCTCACCCCGGAGGAGGTGGCGCTGCTCCGGCGCCCCGACCCCCGCGCGTGGACGACCGCGGACCTGCCGCTGCTCGACGCGGCCCGGCACCGGCTCGGTGACGCGGAGGCCGGCGCCCGCGCCCACCGGCACCACACGGCGGTCGCCGCCGAGCGCACCCGCCGCGCGGACGTCGCGGACGACCTCGTCGCGACGGACGACTCGGAGATGCTGCTCATGTGGATGCTGCGGGAGAAGGACCTGCAGGCGGCCCTCGTCGACGCCGAGCCTCCGTCCGGCGGTGACCGCGACCCGCTCGCCGGGCCGTTCGCGCACGTCGTCGTCGACGAAGCGCAGGAGCTCACCGACGCCGAGTGGCTGATGCTGCTGCGGCGCTGCCCGTCGCGCAGCCTCACCGTCGTCGGGGACCGCGCGCAGGCCCGCCGCGGCTTCCCCGAGTCGTGGGCCGAGCGGCTCGCGCGCGTGGGTCTCGACCACGTCGAGGTCGCGACGCTCGGCATCAGCTACCGGACGCCCACCGAGGTGATGGCGGCGGCGGAACCGGTGATCCGGGCGGCGCTGCCCGACGCGAACGTGCCGACGTCGGTGCGGGCCACCGGCGTCCCGGTGACGCACGGGCGGACGGCCGACCTCGACGCCGTGCTGGACGCGTGGCTCGCCGCCCACGCCGAGGGCGTCGCCTGCGTCATCGGCGCACCGGCGGACGTCGCGCCCCGCCCGCGCGTGCGCTCGCTCACGCCCGAGCTCGCGAAGGGGCTCGAGTTCGACCTCGTCGTCCTCGTGGACCCGGACCGGTTCGGCGACGGCGTCACCGGGGCGGTCGACCGGTACGTGGCGATGACCCGGGCCACGCAGCGGCTGGTGGTGCTGACGAGCGACTGACGCGCACCGACGCCCGCGGCCCGGCCCCGGGACGACGACGGCCCCGCACCGGTGAGGTGCGGGGCCGTGGGTCCGTGAGCCGCCTTGGGGAATCGAACCCCAGACCTTCTCATTACGAGTGAGACGCTCTGCCGACTGAGCTAAGGCGGCGCTGTCGTCGCAGCGACCCGAGGGCCACCGGAACGGCGAGCGCGCCCACTGTACCCGGCGTCCCGCCCGAGTCCCAAACTCAGCAGCGTGCGCCGTCGGCCGGGGGCGTGCCGGTCAGCAGGTAGGCGTCGACCGCGTCCTTCACGCACGCGTTCGAGCGGCCGTACGCGGTGTGCCCCTCCCCCTCGAACGTCAGCAGCACGCCGGACGAAAGCATGTCCGCGAGCGCCTGCGACCACGCGTACGGCGTCGCCGGGTCGCCGGTGGTGCCGACGACGAGGATCGGCGCGGCACCCTCGGCGGCGTACGAGTCGAGCGCACCGACCTCCGGCACGGGCCACTCGGCGCACGCGGCGCCGCCGTAGGAGAAGAACTCGCCGACCGTCGGCGCGGCCTCCGCGATCCGCTCCGCCTCGGCGCGCATCTCCGCCGGCGCCGCGGGGGCACGGTCGTCGAGGCAGAGCACCGCGGTGAACGCCTCGTTCTGGTTGGTGGGGTACGTGCCGTCGGGCTCGCGCCCGTAGTACTGGTCCGCGAGCTGCAGCAGCGCCGTGCCGTCGCCCGCCCGCATCGCGCTCGTCAGCGCCTGCGTCAGCACGGGCCACGACTGCTGCGCGTACAGCGGGGTCGCGACGCCGCTGAACGCGAGCGCGACCGTGAGCTCGCGGTCGCCGCTCGTGCGCAGGGGGTTCGCGCGGATCCGGTCGAACAGCTCGCCGATCTGCGCCATGCCGGCGTCGACGTCGCCGGTCAGCGGGCAGTCCGCCCCCGCCTGGCAGTCCGCGACGTACGCGCGCAGGGCGGCCTCGAACCCGGCGGCCTGCCCCGCGGCGACCTCGCCGGAGTCGAGCGTCGGGTCCATCGCACCGTCGAGCACGAGGCGGCCGACCCGCGCGGGGAACAGCGCCGCGTACGTCGCCCCCAGGTCGGTGCCGTAGGAGTAGCCGAGGTACGTGAGCGCGTCGTCGCCGAGCGCGGCGCGCAGCACGTCCATGTCACGCGCGGCGCTCGCGGTGTCGACGTGCCCGAGCAGCGGGCCCGTCCGCTCCAGGCAGGCCTCGCCGTACGCGGCGTTGCGCTCGACGGCCTCGGCGATGCCCTCGTCGGTCGTGAAGTCCGGCACCCAGGCGGTGAGCTCGTCGAGCTCCGCCGGCTCGACGCACGTCACCGGGGACGACGCCTGCACGCCGCGCGGGTCGAACGCGACCAGGTCGTACGCCGCCCGCACCTCCGCGCTGACCAGCACCTGGAACGACGGCAGGAAGTCGATCGCGGACCGCCCCGGCCCACCCGGGTTGACGAGCAGCGACCCCACGGGCTCCCCCGACGTCGCGGGCACGCGCCGCAGCGCGAGCGTGATCGTGTCCCCGTCCGGCTGCGACCAGTCGAGGGGCACCGTCGCCTCCGCGCACTGCTGCGACCCGCACGCCGTCCACTCGAGCTGCTGCTCGTAGAACGGCGCCAGCGCCGGGTCGACGCCCGCGCTCGCGGACGACGACGCGTCGGACGTCGGGGCGGTGGCCTGGTGCTTGGGCGACGGCGTGCACGCGGCCAGCCCGAGGGCGACCAGGACGACGAGGACGCACCGGCGCAGGACGGGAGGCGTCGGCATGGCGCCTACGGTATCCCGCACCACCGACGCTCCCGGCGGCCCGTCAGCCCTGCGGGTGTCAGCCCTGCGGGCGCAGCGCGATGGCCATCGCTTCCACCGCGAGCAGCGGGGCCACGTTGCCGGCGAGCCGCGTGCGCGCCTGCCCGACGGCGTCCATCCGGCGCAGCGTCTGCTCCGGCGTCGAGCCGGCCGCCAGCGACCGCACGGCGTCCTCCTGCTCGACGTTGACGAGCTCCACGTCGGCGCCGAGCTGCACGACGAGCACGTCCCGGTACAGGGAGAGCAGGTCGACCATCGCCCGGTCGAGCACGTCGCGCTGCGCCCGGGTCGCGCGGCGCTTCTGCTCCTCCTCGAGCGCCTTGACCTGCCCGCGCAGCGCGGGCGGCAGCGTGGTCGCGCCCTCCGCGCCGAGCGAGCGCAGCAGCGCGTTCTTCTCCGTCGCGTCGCGCTCCTCCGTCGCAGCCTTCGCGTCGGCCTGGGCCGTCTCGACGAGCGCACCCGCCGCGAGCACCGCGTCGCCGACGCCGCGCACGCTCGTGGCGATGCCGAGCACGGCGGCACGCCGCTCGCGCGCCTGCGGGTCCCGGGCGAGGCGCCGGGCGATGCCGACGTGGCTCTGCGCGGCGCGCGCGGCGACGACGGCCGTGCGGTGGTCGACGCCGTCGCGGCGCACCAGCAGCTCGGCGACCGCCTCGACCGGCGGCACGCGCAGCGCCACCGAGCGGCTGCGGCTGCGGATCGTGACGAGGACGTCCTCGGGGCTCGGCGCGCACAGCAGCCACACCGTGCGCGCCGGCGGCTCCTCGACCGCCTTGAGCAGCACGTTCGCGCTCTGGTCGTTGAACCGGTCGGCGTCCTCGACGACGATCACGCGCCACCGCCCCTGCGACGGCGACCGCTGGGCCAGCTCGACGAGGGGGCGCGTCGTGTCGACGCGGATGAAGACGCCCTCGGTCGCGACGAGCGTGACGTCGGGGTGCGTCCCGCCGAGCACGGTCGTGCACGCGTGGCACGTCCCGCAGCCGCCGCGCTCGCACTGCAGCGCCGCCGCGAACGCGCGCGCCGCGTTCGACCGCCCCGAGCCGGGCGGGCCGGTGAGCAGCCACGCGTGCGTCATCGCCGACGGGTCCTCGACGGCGTGCCGCAGCACCGCGACCGCCGGCTCCTGCCCGACGAGGTCGTCCCAGACGCTCATCCGTCGATCCCCCCGCCGGCGACGACGGGCACGTCGGCGCCGCCCGCGGGGACGTGCGTGCTGCCGTCGGCGGCCGCACCGGCGCCCGCGTCCGCACCCGCGAGCAGCGGCGCCAGCCGGTCGCGCACCGCGGCCGCGAGCACGTCGGCCGGCTGCGTCGCGTCGAGCACGAGCCAGCGCCCCGGGTCCGCGGCCGCGCGGTCGAGGAAGGCCCGGCGCGTGCGGCGGTGGAACGCGTCGCCGGCCGACTCCAGCCGGTCGGGGTCGCCGGTGAGGCGGGCCAGCCCGACGGCCGGGTCGAGGTCGAGCAGCACCGTGACGTGCGGCAGCAGGTCGTAGGTCGCCCACAACGACAGGCGCTCGACCTCGTCCGCGCCGAGCCCCCGGCCGCTGCCCTGGTACGCCACGGAGGAGTCGAGGTACCGGTCGGTGAGGACGACGGCACCGCGCGCGAGCGCCGGCCGCACGAGGCTCGCGACGTGGTGCGCGCGGTCCGCCGCGTACAGCAGCGCCTCCGTGCGGGGGTCGAGGTCCTCCCCGTGCAGCACCGCCTGGCGCAGCTCGCGGCCCAGCGGGGTGCCGCCCGGCTCGCGCGTCACGACGACCTCCCGCCCCCGCTCGGCGAGGTGGTGCCCGAGCAGGGCGACCTGCGTCGACTTGCCGGCGCCGTCGCCGCCCTCGAACGACACGAACACGCCCGCCGGTGCGTCGGCGCGCGCGTCGGGGCGGGCGTCGGCCGGGCGGTCCTGGGTCACGGCGTCAGGCTAACGCCCACCCCGGACACTCCCCGCCGCAGCCCCGGCGGCGCCCGGACGCGCGCACGCCCCGGCACCCGTGGGGTGCCGGGGCGTGGCGACGTGCCGGTGGTCAGGCCGTGGGCTCGCCCGGGTACGTCACGCCGATCTGCCGGCGGACCTCGTCCATCGTCCGCATGACGTCGAGCGTGCCCTGCCAGCTCATGCGCGGGCTCTCGGTGTCGCCGGCGGCGACGCGGCGCGCGACCTCGGCGGCCTCGTACTGCAGACCGCGCGCGTACGGCTGCTCGAACGTCCACTCCCGGCCGTCGCGGCGCGCGACGCGGAACTGCGTCGGCCCGTAGAAGCTCCCCGCGACGCGGATGTAGCCCTCGGTGCCGGAGATCGACGAGGTCGTCGGCGTCTTCGACCACATGGTCGTGTGCAGGGTCGCCTGGACCTGGTCGCCGTACTCGAGCACCATCGAGATCTGCCCGTCGACGCCCGTCGGCGCGAGCTGCCCGACCGCGTGCACCCCGGTCGGCACCCCGAGGAAGTCGTGCGCCCACGACACCGGGTACACGCCGAGGTCGAGCAGCGCGCCGCCGGCGAGCTCGGGCGCGTACAGGCGGCTGCTCGCGTCGAACGGGAAGAACTGGCCGTGGTCGGCGCGGATGTTGACGATGTCGCCGATCTCGCCGGCCTCGATCACCTGGTGCAGCGCGGAGACGTGCGGCAGGAACCGCGTCCACATCGCCTCCATGACGAACACGCCGGCGTCCTTCGCCGCGGCGAAGACCTCCTCCGCCTCGGCGGCGTTGCGCGTGAACGACTTCTCGACGAGCACGTGCTTGCCGGCCTTGATCGCGAGGAGCGCGTGCTCGCGGTGCTCGGAGTGCGGGGTGGCGACGTAGACGGCGTCGACCTGCGTGTCCTCGACGAGCTCGCGGTAGCCGACGTGCGTCGTCGGGATGCCGTGCGCGGTGGCGAAGCGCTCGGCCCGGTCGCGGTGGCGCGACCCGACGGCCACCAGCTGCGCGCGCGTGAACTCGCGCACGGAGTTGGCGAACGTGGAGGCGATGTTGCCGGCGCCGAGGATTCCCCAGCGGATCGGCGGAGCGGAACGGGGGTCCTCGGTGCGAGCTGCCATGCCGCCAACCTAGCGGGCGACGGCGCGACACGTCCGGGTGACGCCCCACCCGGCGAACGCGGCCAAGCCGGGCTCGCATGACGGGCCGAGCCGGCCGCGACCCCGGGATCGTGCCGCGTCCGACCCACGGTCGTTCGCACGATCACGGCCTCGTCGACGGGCCGTCCCGCAGTCGGGCACGCCGCGGCACCAGGTGGTGGCGCACAGCCGCGGCGACGCCGCCCCGGTGCACGTCGCCGGCCGTGAAGCGGAGGAGCAGCGCCCCGGTCGCGACGATCCTGTTCTGGCGCTCCCGGTCGCGGTACAGCGCCTCCGGTGTGCTGTGCGGACCCGCCCCGTCGATCTCGGCCACGAGAAGACGACCGTCGTGGAGCACCCACCCGAGGTCGCCGCGCGCGAGCACGCGGCCCGACGCGTCCCTGACCGCGACCTGGAGGTCGTGCGGCGGGATCCCGGCGTCCCGGCACTGCAACCGCGCCCACGTCTCGAGCGGCGACTGCGCACGACCGTCGACGAGGTCCCACCAGCTCGCGGTAGACGCCGCTCCACGCCGCCCACGGACCGCGTCCGCGACCCGGTCGACGTCGTGCGCACGGATGAGCCCGCGGTGGATCGCCGAGTCGAACACCGCGACGGCGTGGTCGCGCGACAGCTCGGGGACGGCCTGAGCGAGAGCCGTGAGGGGGTCGACCAGACGCGCATGCCCGCGTCGCACGGTCGACGCCCCGGTGTCGAAGCAGCGGACGACCACGCCACCGCGTGCGGCGCGGTACGAGGCTCCGGGCAGCGCCGCCTCCGGCCGGATGGTGGCCGGTAACCCCTCGACGCCGTACATCGCCAACGCGCACGCGCCCACCGCGATGCCCCGGTCCACGCCCACGGCCAGCAGCGCGGACCACGCCGCACGGCGTCGCACCCGGGACGGGTCGTCGGCGCGGTGGCCGACCGACCCGTCCACCAGCGCGCCGGTCGCGTCGTCCACACCGCGCAGCACCGGCACCAGGACGCCGGCACGCCGCAGCGCGCGACGCCGCTCGGACGTCACGCCGGCCTCGTCGCACTGCCGCGTCGCGAGCAGACCCTCCTGGCGGTGGGCGAGCCGCAGCAGGACGTCCGGAAGGGGTGTCGGCCGTCGCACGCACCGACCGCACCAGCACCCCGGCCGCCGTGGTGTGCACGGACGCATATCGGTGGACGTCGGCGCGACTGCGAGAGCTGGGGACGGTTGGACGCGCCGGCGTCGGGACGTGCTCTGATCCGCCTTGCGAGATGAGTTGACGACGATCCTGCGATCGTGCAGCCGTGCCGACCCCGGACCCAGCACGATCGCGGGGTCGCAACTCGATCGTCTCGCCGCCGCGTCAGATGCGTGAGAGCGCCATCCCGATGGTGCGCGGGCCGTGGCGACGAAGCCGTGCCGGGCGTACAGGCGGCGGCCCGGCTCGTCGGCCATGAGGGTGACGTACGGGTCCGGCGGGGCGGACGCACGGATGCGGTCGAGCAGCCACGTGAGGATCGCGTCGCCCAGGTCGCGGCGCTGGTGCCCGGGCAGGACGGCCATGTCAACGACGTGGAAGTACCAGCCGCCGTCGCCGATGACCCGTCCCATGCCGACCCGGTGCCCGTCGCCGTCGACGACGTGCACGGCCGCCCACCCGCCGGGCAGCGCGGCGACCGCCTGCGCGCGCGTGCGCGGCGTCAGGCCGGAGAGGCGACGGAGGTCGAGGTAGGCGTCGACGCCGGGCGGTCCCTCGACGAGGCGGTACGGCGCGGGCAGCGGCACGACGCCAGGCTGGTGACGACGGACGACCACGCGGTGCGCGGCCACCGACGCGCCCGCGGACGGGCCGAGAACCGGCCGTTGCACAGCACCGCGGCCGGACGGTGCTGCACAACCACCGCTTCGGCCACGGGTCCTGCCCCCGACGCCGCGGACGGGCCGCGAACCGGCCGCTGCGCTGCACCGCGGCCGGACGGTGCTGCACAACCACCGCTTCGGCCACGGGTCCTGCCGACCGCCGCCGCGGACGGGCCGCGAACCGGCCGTTGCACAGCACCGCGGCCGGACGGTGCTGCACGACGACCGGTTCGGCGGCCGTCGGGATGTCCGCCCTACGCTTCACGGGTGACGCTCGACGCCGACGCCCTGCTGGCCGGTCCGCGCGGGCGGCGACTGTGCCTGGCGGTCGCGTGGGCGACCGCCGACCTCGACCCCGGCCAGGACGTGCAGCCGCTGCGCACGGCGCTGTTCCACGCCGCCTACGACCTCGACCCCGGGGCCGGTACGTCGCGCGTGATCATGTCGACGGGCGGGCCGGTCGACCCCGCCGACCTGCCGCACCCCTCGCCGGCCGAGGTCGCGCGCCTGCTCGACGCGGTCGTCCTGGCGGACCTCGACGACCGCACGCTGCTGCGGGCGGTCGCCCACGCGGTCGACGAGGCGCGCTACTGGCAGGAGCCCGACGGCGAGGACGTGCTCGCCGCGACGCCACCGGTGCGGGCGGCGCTGCGCCGGGTGGCCGAGCACGTCGCTGCGGCACCGGCGGCCGCCTGGTGGTCCGCTCCCCTCGCGCGGGACGACCAGTGGGCCGTCGACTTCCCTTCGCCGACGCCGACGCCGACACCGGCGCCGCCCGTCGTCGGCGACGTGCGCACCCGGCTCGCCCGGTGGCGCGCGGGCGAGGTCGCCGACGAGGAGCGGGCGCGCGCCGACCGGCCGACGGACGTCCGCGCACGGTACGGCGGCTCGTGGTGGTCGGTGCCGGCGTTCACCCGGCTCGTCACCACGACCCGGGGCCTCGGCACCCGGGGGCCCGCCGGCCTGTGGTGGGTCGAGGACGGGTTCGGCTGGACGGACGCGCAGGTGCGGCCCGTCCCGGTGCCCGCGGACGCGCGCGTGCTCGAGGTCGACGGGCCGGACGCCTGGGCGGACCTCTGCCGCCGGTACCCGTTCGAGGTCACGGCCGGGCGCCGCCACGACTGGTACCGCGTCACCGGCCGCGACGGGCGCTGGTGCCTGCCCGACTGGTCACGCGTCGCGCAGGACGTCGACGCCGTGCACGTCACCGTCGCGGGGTACCTGGCGACGGCCGGCCGCGCCGTGCCGGTCCAGGGCGACGTCGCGACCGTCCTGGCCGGCTGGGACCCCGACCGGACGTACTGGCTGACGGACGTCGCCGACGACGGGCCCCCGCGGCAGTGGGAGCAGGACAGGGACGACGTCGGCGAACCGGTGTGGCGCCCCGCGACGCCGTGACCCGGGACCCGGCGCCGACCGGCGCCACGTCGGTCCGCCACTGACGCAGCCCGGCCGCCCCCCGTCAGCCGCGCGCGTCGTCCTCCGGTGACCGGCGGTCCTCCCCGCGACGTCCCGCAGGCTCCCGCGCCGCCGCCGTGAACCGCCCCGCGACCTCGTCGAGCGTCGCCGTCAGCTCCGGCGGCGACACCACGGTGAAGTCCGCCCCCACCAGGCCCAGCGCCGTCGCCGCCCACAGCAGGTCGTCGACGTCGAGGCGGACGCGGCACCGGCCGTCCGGCTCGTCCTCGACCGACAGCCACCACGTGACGCGGCGCCGCACGTCGGCGGCCGGCGCGTCGACCACCGCCTCGACGCGCCACCGCTCCGGCCCGCCGCTGACGCGCTCGCGCACCCAGGCGGCGACGTCCTCGGCCGGCAGCGGGCGGGGCGCGAAGGGCCGTCCCGTGGCGGCCGGGTCGCCCACGCGGTCGGCCCGGAAGACGCGCCAGTCGCCGCGGTCGACGTCCCACGCGACGACGTACCAGTGCGACCCCAGCGGCACGAGGCGGTAGGGGTCGACGGTGCGGTCGCTCCGGGTCCCCTCGGCCGCGGTGTACGCGAACCGGACCCGCTCGCCGTCGCGGCACGCGAGCGCGACGACCGTCAGCACGTCCGCGGACGCGCCGCCCGGGGAGCCGGCGCCCCACGTCCCCGGCACCGTCACCGCCCGCAGCGCCTCGACGCGCCGCCGCAGCCGCCTCGGCATGACCGGGACCACCTTCGCGAGCGCCCGCACGGACGGCTCGGCGACGCCCGCGACCCCCGTCGACGCCGCCGCGGACAGCCCGACCGCGAGCGCCACCGCCTCGTCGTCGTCCAGCACGAGGGGCGGCAGCGCGACGCCCGGCGCCAGCGTGTACCCGCCCGCGACGCCCGGCTGCGCGTCGACGGGGTAGCCGAGCTCGCGGAGCCGGTCGACGTCGCGGCGCAGCGTGCGCAGCGAGACGCCGAGCCGGCCGGCGAGGTCGGTGCCGGACCAGTGCCGGCGCCGCTGCAGCAGCGACAGCAGGCGCAGCGTCCGGGTGCTCGTGACGGCCATGCCCCCACCCTCCCGCACATCGCGGTCAGGAACTGGCACCGATGATTCCTAGCGTCGGCGGTACCACGACGGCCCCGGCCGTCACCCCGACCGGCGAGGAGCCGACCATGAGCATCACCACGACGACGCACCTCAACTTCCGCGGCGACGCCCGCGCCGCCCTCGAGCTGTACGGGCGCGTGTTCGGCGGCGACGTCACCGTCGTCACGTACGCCGACGCACACGCCGCGCAGGACCCCGCCGAGGCCGACCAGGTGATGTGGGGCCAGGTCGTCTCGCCGGACGGCTTCCACGTCATGGCCTACGACGTCCCGGCCCGGCTGCCCTACGAGCGCGGCGTGAACGCCTTCTTCGTCTCCGTGCGCGGCGCGGACGCCGACGAGGTCACGCGGCGCTGGACCGCGCTCGCGGACGGCGCGACGGTCGTGCAGGACCTCGGCCCGGCCGGGTGGGCGCCGCTGTACGGCATGCTCGTCGACCGGTTCGGCGTGACGTGGGTGCTCGACGTCGCCGTCGCCCACGAGGGCTGACCGGCGCGGCGCCCCGGCGGCGCGGGGGCGGGCACGTCGTCCCCCGCCGCCGGCCGTGCGCCGCGTCGACGGGCGTCGGTCAGGCGCCCCCGCCGAGCACCCCGCCCGTCCCGAGCAGACCTCCGAGCACGATCACCGCGCAGCACCCGATCGCGAGCACCGCACCCACCACCGTCGCGGTCAGCCGCAGCCACCGCGTCCGGTCGCGCGCACCGGGCGCGCCCGCCTCCCCGGGCTCCCGCGCCCACGCCACGGCGCGGTTGCGGAGCCCCGCCACGATGACCAGCACCAACCCGGCGAACATCCCGATCGCCGCCCAGGCGTCCACAGCCACGTCGTCCCCCCGTCGCCGGCCCGTCCACGGGCCCCGTCGTCCCCCCGCACCGGGCCGCGACGCGCCGCACCGGCGCGTCCCCCGACGCCCGGGCAGGCTCTCACGCACCGGCACGGGCTGTCACCGGCCGTCCGCCCGCCGCCGGACGCGGGTCCAGCCGGGCGCGGTCCGGCCGGGCGCGGTCCGGCCGGGCGCGGTCCGGCCGGGCGCGGGTCCAGCCGAGCGCCGGGCCGCCGCACGCGGCAGCACCCCGGGGACGACGACGGGCGGGCACCCGCCGGGGTGCCCGCCCGCTCGCGCGTGCGTCGGGGGGCTCAGCCCTTGGTCGCCGCCTTCTTGCGCGGCGCCGCCGGCTTGCGGGCGGTCGTGCGCTTCTTCGCCGGGCCGGCGGCGCGCTTCTCGGCGAGCAGCTCGACGGCCTGCTCGGGCGTGATCGACTCCGGCGTGACGTCCTTCGGCAGCGTGCGGTTCGTCTCGCCGTCGGTGACGTACGCGCCGAACCGGCCGTCCTTGACGACGATCGGCTTGCCGCTCGTCGGGTCGTCGCCGAGCTCGCGCAGCGGCGGCGTCGCGGTCTGCCCGCGGCCGCGCTTGGGCTGCGCGTAGATCGCGAGCGCCTCCTCGAGCGTGACCGTGAAGAGCTGCTCCTCGGACGCGAGCGTCCGCGAGTCGGTGCCCTTCTTCAGGTACGGGCCGTAGCGGCCGTTCTGCGCGGTGATCTCGGCGCCCGACTCCGGGTCGACACCCACCACGCGCGGCAGCGACATGAGCCGCAGCGCGTCGTCCAGCGTGACCGTCTGCAGCGACATCGACTTGAACAGCGACGCCGTGCGCGGCTTCGGCAGCGCGGCGAGCGCCTTCTTGCGCGCCGCGGCCGACAGGTTCGGGTCGAGCTCGGGCTCGGGCAGCACCTCGGTGACGTACGGGCCGTAGCGGCCGTTGCGCGCGACGACCTCGGTGCCCGTCGACGGGTCCGTGCCGAGCACCTTGTCGCCGTCGGGCTGCGTCTCGAGCAGCTCGCGCGCCTTGGCGGGCGTGAGCTCGTCGGGCGCGAGGTCGTCGGGCACCGACGCGCGCCTGGGGTCGTCGTCCGGGCCGTCGCCGGGCGCCTCGAGGTACGGGCCGTAGCGGCCGACGCGCAGCGTGATGCCGTCGCCGATGTCGATCGAGTTGACGTCGCGCGCGTCGATCTCGCCGAGGTTGTCGAGGATGCCGCGCAGCCCGCCGGTCTGCGGGGAGTCGCTGCGGTCGCCGAAGTAGAACTGGTTCAGCCAGTCGACGCGGTCGCGCTGACCGGCGGCGATGGCGTCGAGGTCCTCCTCCATGCCGGCGGTGAACCCGTAGTCCACGAGCCGGTCGAAGTTCTCCTCGAGCAGGCGCGTGACCGCGAACGCCAGCCACGTCGGCACGAGGGCCTGACCGCGGTTCGTCACGTAGCCGCGGTCCTGGATGACGCCGATCGTCGCCGCGTACGTCGACGGGCGGCCGATGCCCCGCTCCTCGAGCGCCTTGACCAGCGACGCCTCGGTGAAGCGCGGCGGCGGGGACGTGCGGTGCCCGTCGGCGGCGAGGTCGCTCGCGGTCAGCGGGTCGCCCTCGGCCATGCGCGGCAGGCGCGCGTCCTTCTCGCCGCGTGCGCCGTCCTCGGACGCCTCGGCGTCGTCGTACCGGCCGACGTCGCGGCCCTCCTCGTACGCGGCGAGGAAGCCGCGGAACGTGATGACGGTGCCGGAGGCCGAGAACACGGCCTCGACCGGCTCGGCACCGGCCGGCGTCGCCGTCGCGGCGAGCCGCACCGACGCCGTCTGCCCGCGCGCGTCCGCCATCTGCGAGGCGACCGTGCGCTTCCAGATCAGCTCGTAGAGGCGGAACTGGTCGCCCGACAGCTCCTTGGCGACCTGCGCCGGCGTGCGGAAGTGGTCGCCGGCGGGGCGGATCGCCTCGTGCGCCTCCTGCGCGCCCTTCGCCTTCGACGTGTACACGCGCGGCGCGTCCGGCACGTACTCGGGGCCGTACAGCTCGGCGGCCTGGCGGCGCGCCGCGTCGATCGCCTGCGACGACAGCGTCGGCGAGTCGGTACGCATGTAGGTGATGTAGCCGTTCTCGTACAGCGACTGCGCGGTGCGCATCGTCTGCCGCGAGCTCGTGCGCAGCTTGCGGGACGCCTCCTGCTGGAGGGTCGACGTCGTGAACGGCGCCGCGGGGCGGCGCGTGTACGGCTTGGTGTCGAGCGAGCGGACCGCGAACTGCGCGTCGGCCAGGCCGGCGACGAGCGCGTGCGCCCGCTGCTCGTCCAGCGCGACCGCGTCCCGCGTGCGCAGCTGCCCGCGGTCGTCGAAGTCGCGCCCGCTGGCGACGCGCTGCCCGCCGACGCCCGACAACCGCGCGCTGAACCGCGGCTCGCCCGCGTCCTCGACCGCGAACGTACCGACGACGTCCCAGTACTCCGCGGGCACGAACGCCATGCGCTCGCGCTCGCGCTCGACCACGAGCCGCGTCGCGACGGACTGCACGCGGCCCGCGGACAGTCCCTTGCCGACCTTGCGCCACAGCACCGGGCTGACCTCGTAGCCGTAGAGGCGGTCGAGGATGCGGCGGGTCTCCTGGGCGTCGACGAGGCGCTCGTCGAGCTCGCGCGTGTTCTCCAGCGCGCGGGCGATGGCCTCGCGGGTGATCTCGTGGAAGACCATCCGCTTGACCGGCACCTTGGGCTTGAGCTCCGCGAGCAGGTGCCAGGCGATGGCCTCCCCCTCGCGGTCCTCGTCGGTGGCGAGGTAGAGCTCGTCGGACTCCTTGAGCAGCTTCTTGAGCTCGGCGACCTTCTTCTTCTTGTCCGCGTCGACGACGTAGTACGGCTGGAACCCGTGCTCGACGTCGACCGCGAACTTGCCGTACGGCCCCTTCTTCATCTCCGCCGGCAGCTCGGACGGCTGCGGGAGGTCGCGGATGTGGCCGACGGACGCCTCGACGTCGTAGCCGTCGCCGAGGTACCCGGCGATGGTGCGCGCCTTCGCGGGTGACTCCACGATGACGAGCTTGCGCCCTGCTGACATCTGACCGGCCTTCCGTGGCGTACGGGGTGCTGCACGAGAGTGAGGGGGTGGCTGTACCCCGGGGACTCTACGTGCCCGCGTCAAGCGGGTGCGGCGGCCGTCTCGTCCCGCGACCCGGCGGCGTGCCGCAGGACGAGCATCAGCGCGAACGTCAGGCAGGACGCGGCGACGACGGCCGCGACGCCGCCCGCGTACGCCGCGAGCTCGGCGCGTCCGGTGAGCGCGTCGGCGCGTGCCGCCCACGTCCGCGTGAGGAGCACGGCCGCGAACGCGCCGCTGCCGACGGCCGCCACCACGAGCGCCACGACGGTCGCCCGCGTGCGCCGCCACCACCGGTCGCCGCCCTCGACGCGCGACAGCGCGGCCGTGGTCGTCGCGGGCGCCGGCGCCACCGCCATCGCGCCGCACACGACGGCCACCCACGCGAGCACGACGAACGTCGCCGCCACCACGTCGGACGGGCGGTGCCACTGGCCGACGAGCGTCGACACGCCCGTCGCCGACGTGTAGGCGGCGCCCACGACGGCGGCGGCCGGACGCGCGCGCGGCGGCACGACGAGCAGCAGCGCGGCCGACACCGACGCCGCGACGGTCGTGTGCCCGCTCGGCAGCGTGTTGCCGTAGTCGGCCCCCACGCCGTGGTCGGGCCGGTCCAGCAGGCGCTTGACGACCTGCGTCGTGAGGTTCGCGCCGCCGACCAGCACCGCCACCTGCACGGCCAGCGACCAGCGCCGCCGCACCACCGCGATGAGCACGGCCGCCAGCAGCACCGCCGCGACGAACCCGACGGAGACGACGTCGAGCACGGGCTCCGCCACGACCCACAGCCGGCCCTGCCCGTACCGGGCGCCGTCGAACGACGCGTCCTCGACCCGCTGGCCGGCCCACGTGACGACGAAGAACCGCCACAGCACCGCGACGGCTGCGGCCGAGGTGAGCGCCACCACCACCGCCCACGCGACCACGGCGGCGCGGGCGCGGGGCCGGCCGGTGGACGGACGAGGGGTCGGGGCGGGCGCTGCACCCCGGGCAGGGGGGACGGAGGAGCGCTCGTGCACCTGCACACGGTAGGACACCGGGACGGACCGGGCGCCCCGCGGCGTCGCCCCCGGCCCCTCCGCGGCGCGTCGGCGCGGCACGTCGCGGCAGTAGGGTGCGCGGCATGGAGGACGAGGCGGTCGCCCCGCGGCGTACGGTGCGCCGCCCCCGGCCGTCGACCGCGGAGCGTCGCGCGGAGATCCTGCGCGCCGCGGCCCGCACGTTCGCGGCCAAGGGCTACCGGACGGGCTCGCTGGCGGACGTCGCCGAGCAGGTCGGCATGACGCACGCCGGCGTGCTGCACCACTTCGGGTCCAAGGAGCAGCTGCTCGTCGCCGTGCTCGAGCACCGCGACCGCGAGGACGTCCGCGACCTCGAGGGCCAGCACATCCCCGGCGGCCTCGAGCTCTTCCGCCACCTCGTGCGGACCGCGCGGGCCAACACGCGGCGGCGCGGCATCGTGCAGGGGTACTCCGTGCTCGTCGGCGAGTCGGTCACGGCCGAGCACCCCGCACGCGACTGGGTCACGCACCGCTTCACGGTGCTGCGCGGCGAGATCGCCGACGCCGTGCAGGCGCTGGACGCGCGCGTCCCGCGGGACGCCGCCGAGCGCGCCGCGTCGGCCGTCATCGGCGTCATGGACGGCCTGCAGGTGCAGTGGCTCCTCGACGACGACGCGGTCGACCTGCCCGACGCGACGGCGTTCGCCATCGAGGCCGTGCTGGCCGCGACGCTCGCCGGCGCCGCCGCGCCGCGGCCGCTCGGGGACGTGCCGGACGCCTGAGCGTCCTCAGCGCCGCACGACCGCCGCGGGCGGGACGGCGTCGGCCGCCGCACCGTCGTCCGCCCGGTCGTCCACCCCGCCGAGCGCGTCGGCGTGCCACTCCACGAGCCGCCACCGCCCCGGCGCGCCGTCCAGCATGACCGCGCCCGTGTTCGACAGCCCGTGCCGCGCCGCGTCGAGCACCCCCACCTCCGGGCAGCGCGCGGCCGCCCACGCGCGGATCATCGCGCCGTGGCTGACGACGACCACGACGTCGCCCGCGGCCGACGCCTCCGCGACGACCTCGTCGAACCGGCCCAGCGCGGTGACGCCGTCCTCCCCGCCGGGGACGCGCGCCGCGAGGTCGCCGGCGCCCCAGCGCAGCACCGCGCCGAGGTACGCCTCGACCGACGCCCGGTCGCACGCCATCTCGAGGTCCCCCGCGGACACCTCGCGCAGGCCGTCGCGCACCCGCACGTCGAGCGCCAGGGCGGCGGCGAGCGGGGCCGCGGTCTGCTGCGTGCGGACGAGCGTCGAGGCGTAGACGGCCGCCACGCCGCGGCGCCGCAGCACCGGCACGAGCGACTCCGCCTGCCGCACGCCGAGCGGTGTCAGGTCCGCGCCGGGCGCGGCGGTGTCGAGGTGGTGGCCGACGTTCGAGGAGGTCTGCCCGTGCCGGACGAGGAGGAGGCGCACCGGCCCATCCTCACCCGGGGGCGGGCGGCGGGCGCGACGTCCGTCCCCGGGCGACGCGCCGGCCGATCCCCCGGAAAGGCCTCGGACGGGCCTCGGCCGGGCGTCGGACGGGCGCCGGCCGGGCGTCGGACGGGCGTCAGACGGGGAAGGCGGCGTACGCGTCCGCGGCGTCGTCGACCGGCACCGTCATGTGCAGGACCGCGGTGCCGTTCTGCCACACCGCGAGCCCCACGCCGTCGCCGGCGTCGACGATCGCGTACGTGCCGACGACCGTGCCGCCCGCCTCGACGTCGCCCGACATCGGCAGCTCGGGCGTCTCCATGCCCTCGCCGGGGTCCGAGGTCGCGTGCACGGGCTCCGGCGGCAGCGCCGCCGTGAGGCCGGCCGCGAACGCCGCCGCCTCCTCCGGCGTCTCGAACTGCGCGGCCCGCACCGTGACCAGGCCGTCGGCGCCGTCCGTGTACGTCTCGGTCCACGCCTCGAGCGCACCGGCGGCGAGCCACTCCTCGTCGGGGGCCGAGCTCGCGAGCGCGTACTCCAGCACCGACGTGGGCAGCGCGGACGCGAACGCGGTGGTCGCCTCGCGCGCGACGGGCGCGACCGTGGGCGTCGGGGACGGGAGGACGACGGTCGTCGCCGTCGCGGCGGGCGTCTCCGCGCCGTCCCGCGTCAGCAGCACGCCGGCCACGACGCCGGCGACGACGAGCACGCCCGCACCGATCGCGGCGGGGACCAGCCACGCGGGGCGCCGGTCCGCAGCGGCGTGCGCGGGCGGCGCGTCGGACGCGAGACCGAAGACGGGGTCGGCGCCCGGGTCGGACGGGCCCGCGGGTGCGGCCGCCCCGGACGGGCCGGCGGGGAACGGTGACGCGCCGGCGGCCTGCCGGGCGGGCGGCGGGACGGCGCCGGGCGCACGCTGCGGGGCCGGCTGCGCGGGGCCGCCCGCGGGGCCGTTCGCCGGCGGCTGCGCGGGGCCGCTCGCGGGGGGCTGCGCGGGGCCGTTCACAGGCGGCTGCGCGGGGCCGTTCACAGGCGGCTGCGCCGCGGCCCGGGCGGAGGGCTGCGCCGCCCAGCCGGTCGCGGGGCGCAGCGGGGCCGGGTCCGGCGGCGGGGGCGTCGCCGGGCGCGGGGCGGCGTGGGCGGGTCCCGCGGCGGCGTCGGGGTCGCGCGGCGCCCAGGCCGGACGCGCGGACGGGTCCCACGAGCCGGAGGGTCGCGGTCGTCCCGGGTCGCTCATCGGACGGGTCCCCCTCGTGTCGCGTCGCCCCGGCAGGCGCCGGGCCGCACGCAGCCTACCGACGCGCGCCCGGGCGGCCCGGCAGGCGACCGCGCCGCGGCGGGGCGGGGTCGGGCCGGGGTCGGGCCGGGCTCGGGCCGGAGTCGGGGGCGCGCGGACGGGTGCGCGGGCAGCGTGGGGACGCCGACGACGTCGTTGTCGGTGCCCACCCGTAGCGTGCCGCCCGTGAGCCCCACCACCACCCGCCGCGCCGACCGCTCCGCCGACGCCCGCCCCGCCTTCCGCTGCAGCGAGTGCGGCTGGGGCGCGTCCAAGTGGGTCGGCCGCTGCGGCGAGTGCCAGGCCTGGGGCACGGTCGCGGAGGACGTCGGGCCGGGCGGCGGTGCGCCGCGCACGGTGGCCGTGTCGCCGGCGCGCAACCCCGCACGCCCCATCCACGAGATCGACGTCGAGGCGGCGGCCGCCCGCCCCACGGGCGTCGCCGAGCTCGACCGGGTGCTCGGTGGCGGTCTCGTCCCGGGCGCGGTGGTGCTGCTCGCGGGCGAGCCGGGCGTGGGCAAGTCGACCCTGCTGCTGGACGTGGCGGCCCGCACGGCGCGCTCCGGGCGGCGCGTGCTGTACGTGACGGGCGAGGAGTCCGCGGCGCAGGTGCGCCTGCGCGCGGGGCGCATCCGCGCGCTCGACCCGCACCTGCTGCTCGCGGACGAGACGGACCTCGCGACCGTGCTCGGCCACGTCGAGGCGGTCGAGCCCGAGCTGCTCGTGCTCGACTCCGTGCAGACGGTCGCGTCCGCGCAGGTCGAGGGCGCCGCGGGCGGCGTCGCGCAGGTCCGCGAGGTGACCGGTGCGCTCATCGCCGCCGCCAAGTCCCGCGGCATGCCGGTGGTGCTCGTCGGCCACGTCACCAAGGACGGCTCCGTCGCCGGGCCGCGCACGCTCGAGCACCTCGTCGACGTCGTGTGCCAGTTCGAGGGCGACCGGCACGCGCGCCTGCGCCTGCTGCGCGCGACCAAGAACCGGTTCGGCCCGACCGACGAGGTCGGCTGCTTCGACCTGTCCGAGCACGGCATCGTCGGCCTGGCGGACCCGTCGGGCCTTTTCACGTCGCGGCTCGCGTCGGACGTGCCGGGCACGTGCCTCACCGTCACGCTCGAGGGCCGGCGGCCGCTCGCGGCCGAGGTGCAGGCGCTCGTGGCACCGAGCGTGGTGCCCAACCCGCGCCGGACGACGAGCGGCGTGGACGGCAGCCGGCTCGCGATGGTGCTCGCGGTGCTGCAGCGCCGGCTCGGCGCCCGGCTCGCCGACCAGGACGTCTACCTCTCCACCGTCGGCGGCGCCCGCGTCGTCGAGCCCGCGGCGGACCTCGCGCTCGCGCTCGCCGCGGTCAGCGCGCGGGAGAACGTGCCGGTGCACCCCGGGCTCGTCGCGGTCGGCGAGGTCGGGCTCGCGGGCGAGATCCGGCCCGTGTCCGGCGTCGGCCGCCGGCTCGCCGAGGCGGCCCGCCTGGGGTGCGCGCGGGCGGTCGTCCCGCTCGGCACGCTCGGCGAGGTCGCGGTGCCCGAGGGGCTGCGCGTGCTCGAGGTCGCGGACCTCGCGGCGGCGGTCCTGGCCGGTCTGGCGCCCACCGACGGCGACGCGTCCGACCGCGACGCGTGAGCACGGTCTCGGCCATCCCGTCACGCCACCGATACGATCACGCCGTGCCGCACCAGACCCCGCAGGAGGACCTCCTCCGGTCCACCCTCGCCGCCGTCGCGCCCGGACGTGAGCTGCGCGACGGCCTCGAGCGCATCCTGCGCGGCCGCACGGGCGCGCTGATCGTGCTCGGCATGGACGAGACCGTCGAGCGGCTGTGCTCCGGCGGCTTCGTGCTCGACGTCGAGTTCTCCGCCACGCGCCTGCGCGAGCTGGCGAAGATGGACGGCGCCGTCGTCATCGACCCGGAGCGCGGCCGCATCGTCCGCGCCGCCGTCCAGCTGCTCCCCGACCCGGCCATCGAGACCAGCGAGTCCGGCACCCGGCACCGCACCGCCGAGCGCGTCGCCAAGCAGACCGGCCTACCGGTCATCTCGGTGTCCGCGTCGATGCACATCATCGCGCTGTGGGTGGGCAACGCCCGGCACGTGCTCGAGGACTCGACGGCGATCCTGTCGCGCGCCAACCAGGCGCTGCAGACCCTCGAGCGCTACAAGGCCCGCCTCGACGAGGTCAGCGGCACGCTGTCGGCCCTCGAGATCGAGGACCTCGTCACGGTCCGCGACGTGTCCGCCGTCGTGCAGCGCCTCGAGATGGTCCGCCGCATCGCGGACGAGATCGCCGGGTACGTCGTCGAGCTCGGCAGCGACGGCCGCCTCCTCACGCTCCAGCTCGACGAGCTCGTCGGCGGCGTCGGCACCGAGCGCGAGCTCGTCATCCGCGACTACGTCGACACCAGCCGCCGCTCCGTCGAGTCCGTCCTCGACGCGCTCGCCGAGCTCGGGTCCACCGAGCTCATCGACATCGCCCTGATCGGCCGCGTGCTCGGCCTGCCCGGCGGCGGCGAGGCGCTCGACGCGGCCGTCGGACCGCGCGGCCACCGCCTGCTGTCCAAGGTGCCGCGCCTGCCGTCCACGGTGGTCGACCGGCTCGTCGGCCACTTCGGCGGCCTGCAGAAGCTGCTCGCCGCGACGGTCGAGGACCTCATGGCCGTCGAGGGCGTCGGCGAGCAGCGCGCCCGCTCGATCCGCGAGGGCCTGTCCCGCCTCGCCGAGTCGAGCATCCTCGAGCGCTACGTCTGACCGGGGCGCCGCTCCCGGACGCCGGGCTCAGCCCAGGCCGAACACCGCGGCGGGCGCCGTCGCGCCGCCGACGCTGAACGTCGCCGAGTAGGTGCCGTCGCCCGGGTCCGGCAGGTCGCCGGGGCAGCCCTCGGCCGACCGCTGGCGCGGCCACGTGAACGGCCGCTCGTCGACCTGGCCGCCGGCGAGCAGGAGCGTCAGCGGCTCCACCTCCGCGGGTTGGCAGTCGCGGCTCGACCAGACGCGGTCCGAGCCGGACGTGACGACGACCTCGCGGCTGCGCTCGTCGGCGTCGACGAGGCACGGCTCGTCGCCGGCGTTGGTGATGCTCACGGTGAACGTCGGCTCGACGTCGTCGGGGAACGTCTCCGCACCCGGCGTGATCGCGAGGGCGAGCTGCCCCGGCGCGCACGCCGCGGGACCGTCCCCCTCCGCGTCGGCCTCCTCGGCGGACCCCTCGGCGGCGGCGGCGTCGCCGGGCGCCTCCGCGGCGGTCGACGGCGAGGTCCCCGCCGTCGGCGCGTCGCCGCCGCGCCCGGTCAGCCACACGACGAGCAGCACGATCGCGATCAGCGGCAGTCCCAGCACGACGAACCGCCGCACCCAGTACACGCGCGCGGGCAAGCGCTGCGGGACGTGCCGGTCGCTCATGGGGTCCTCCGGTGCGGGTGGGCCGCGGGCCACCGCGGGTCGCCGCGGTGCGGCGTCCACCGTACGAGCCGCGGGTGTCCGCCGGTGCACGACGCGCCCGCGTCGCCCGTCCGTGTCCGCGCGTCGCGCGTGTCCGGCTCGTCTCGGTCCACCTGCCGGGACGGCCCGGGCCGGGACCGGGGCGGGCGGGCCGGTGTTGGCGCTGTCGCACGCGTGCCGCAGCATGGGCGCGTGCCCGCCCCCGTCCCCTCCCCCGGCGCGCCCGCCGTCGCGGCGGACCCCGGCCCGCCGTCCCCGGACGCGCTGCGCGCACCCGTGCTCGCGTGGTTCGACGCGCACGCGCGCGACCTGCCGTGGCGCGCGCCGGACCGCACGCCGTGGGGCGTGCTCGTCAGCGAGGTGATGCTCCAGCAGACGCCCGTGGTGCGCGTCGAGCCGGCGTGGCGCGCGTGGATGTCCCGCTGGCCGACGCCGGCCGACCTCGCGGCCGCCCCGACGGGCGACGTGCTGCGCGCGTGGGACCGGCTCGGCTACCCGCGGCGCGCGCTGCGGCTGCAGGAGTGCGCGCGCACGGTGGTCGAGCGCCACGGGGGCGCGCTGCCGGCGGACGAGGCGCAGCTGCTCGCGCTGCCCGGCGTCGGCGCGTACACGGCGGCGGCGGTGCTGGCGTTCGCGTTCGCGCGGCGGTCGGTCGTGCTCGACACGAACGTGCGCCGGGTGCTCGCGCGCACGGTGGCGGGCGAGGCGCTGCCCGCCCCGGCGCAGACGGTCGCCGAGACGCGGCTCGCCGCGTCGTACGTGCCGGACGACGACGCGACCGCCGCCCGGTGGGCCGCCGCGTCGATGGAGCTCGGCGCGCTCGTGTGCACGGCGCGCGGCCCGCGGTGCGACGCGTGCCCGGTGCGGGACGTGTGCCGGTGGGTCGCGACCGGGCGCCCGGGCGACGTGCACGCGCACCGGCGCCGGACGCAGGCGTTCACGGGCACCGACCGGCAGGTGCGCGGGCGCGTGATGGCGCTGCTGCGCGAGGCGCTCGGCCCGGTGCCCGCGAGCGCGGTGGACGCGGTGTGGCCGGACGCGGCGCAGCTCGCGCGGTCCGTGGACGCGCTCGTCGCGGACGGGCTGCTCGTGCGCGTCGACCCGGCGTCGGTCGACGACGCGCCGACGTACCGCCTGCCGCACTGAGCACGGCGGCGGGCACGGCGGGCGGCGGTGCCGGTCAGCCCCCCGCGTCCCCCGCGAGGTCGAGCAGCATCCGCGTGTTGCCCAGCGTGTTGGGCTTCACGCGCGCGAGGTCGAGGAACTCGGCGACGCCGTCGTCGTGCGAGCGCAGCAGCTCGGCGTAGACGTCCTGCGGCACGGGCGTCCCGTCGATGACGCGGAACCCGTGCCGGGCGAAGAAGTCGACCTCGAACGTCAGGCAGAAGACCCGGTGCAGCCCGAGCAGGTGCGCCCGGGCGACGAGCGCGTCCAGCAGCAGGTGCCCCACGGCGCGCCCGCGCCAGCCGGGGTCGACCGCGAGCGTGCGGATCTCGGCGAGGTCCTCCCACATGACGTGCAGGGCGCCGCACCCGACGACGTCGTCGCCGGCCTGCGCGACGACGAACTCCTGCACGGACTCGTAGTAGCCGACCCACTCCTTGGCGAGGAGGATGCGCTGCGCCGCGTACGGCTCGACGAGCGTGCGGATCGCCCGCACGTCCGCGGGCACCGCGGGCCGGACGACGACCTCGGGAGAGCTCACGCCCCCAACCTAGACACTCGGCGCCGCCCGGCCCGGCTCGTCCGCGGCGCGCGCCGCGAGCTCGCACCGCACCTCCGCCCGGGCCTCACGTCGCGCGCGGACGCGTGCGGGGCGCGTGCCGGCTGGCCACGGCCTCGACGAGCGCGGTCGCGGTGACCTCGTCGACGACGAGGTCGGTGACGACGTCGGCCCGCAGCGCGGCGAGCAGCGGCGCCACCTTGTTGTCCCCGGCGACGACGCACACGCGCCGCGGGATGCGCTGCAGCTCCTCCGGGCTCGGCCCGGTCGCACGTTCGTTCAGGGAGACGTCCTGCCACGAGCCGTCGGCGCGCAGGAACACCGTGCAGACGTCGCCGACGACGCCCTCGTCGTGCAGGTGGCGCACGTCCGACTCGTCGAGGTAGCCCGCCGAGTAGACGTGCGACGGCACGGCGCCCGCGACCGCGCCGGCGGAGAAGACGGCGATGTCGGCACGTCGTTGCATGTCGAGGACGCGCCGCACGGACCGCTCGCGCCACATCGCTGCCTTGGTGTCGGGGTAGTCGAAGAACGCGGGCACCGAGAAGTGGTGCACGGCCGCGCCGAACGCGGAGCCGAACGACGAGATGAGGTCGCTCGCGTACTCGACGCCGGACGTGCGCATGTTCGCGGCACCGTTGAGCTGGACCACCGCCGACCCGCGCGTGGGCTTCGGCGCCAGGTAGCGGGACACGGCCGCGAGCGTCGTGCCCCAGGCCACGCCCATGACCATGTCGGAGTCGAACCACGAACCGAGCAGCCGCGCGGCCGTCATGGCGACCTGGTCGAGCCGCTCGACCGAGCCGGCGGAGTCGGGCACCGGCACCACGTACGTCTCGATGCCGAACGTCGACGCGATGGACCGCCCGAGGCCCGGTGCACGCGTGCTCGCCGGCCGCAGCGTGATCTCGACGAGCCCGGTCTCGCGGGCGCGCTTGATGAGCCGCGACACGGTCGACCGCGACGTGCCGAGGTGCCGCGCGATGACCTCCATCTTGAGGTCCTGCAGGTAGTACATCGACGCCGCGCGCAGCACGTCCTGCTCCCGCTCCACGTACATCCAGCCCCGCCCCCCGCCCGCGTCATGCGCCGGTCAACCGCTGCACGTTCGTGCAGTCCGGTTGCGCGTCCGTTCTGGACGTGATGACGATAGCCGCGACGAATCCGGCGAGCGAGGGGGCCGCTCGCGCAGGGAGCCGACGACCGACGACGCCGCGCGACGGCTCCGGGGAGGACCCGCACATGAGAACCGCACCCCTGACGGTGCAGGCACGACAGGACGCCCTCGACGCGCTGCGACGCAGCTCGGAGCGCGACCGCGAGCTCGACGTGCTGGTGATCGGCGGCGGCGTGACCGGTGCGGGCATCGCGCTCGACGCCGTGACGCGCGGACTGTCGACCGCCGTCGTCGAGGCCCAGGACTGGGCGAGCGGCACGTCGAGCCGCTCGAGCAAGCTCGTGCACGGTGGCCTGCGCTACCTGCAGATGCTCGACTTCCACCTGGTCCGCGAGGCGCTCACCGAGCGCGACCTGCTCATCCAGCGCCTCGCGCCGCACCTGGTCAAGCCCGTGAGCTTCCTCTACCCGCTCGAGAACCGGGTCTGGGAGCGCGCGTACGTCGGCGCCGGCGTGGCGCTGTACGACACGCTCGCGAGCGTGTCCGGCGGCCGCCGCCGCGCGATGCCGATCCACAAGCACCTGACCCGCAAGGGCATGGAGCGCCTGTTCCCGGACCTGCGGCACGACGCGGCCGTCGGCGCCGTCCGGTACTGGGACGCGAGCGTCGACGACGCCCGCCTCGTCGAGACCCTGGTCCGCACGGCCGTGTCGTACGGCGCGCACGCGGCGTCCCGGACGCAGGTCGTCCAGCTGCTCACGACCAGCGGCGGCGCGGTCACCGGCGCCGAGCTGGTCGACCTCGAGACGGGCGAGCACCTCGACGTCCGCGCGCGCAACGTCATCAACGCGACGGGCGTCTGGACCGAGAAGACGGAGTCGCTCGCCGGCACGGAGGGCGGCCTGCGCGTGCTCGCCTCCAAGGGCATCCACATCGTGGTGCCGCGCAGCCGCATCGAGGGCAACACGGGCCTGATCCTGCAGACCGAGAAGTCGGTCCTGTTCATCATCCCGTGGTCCCGGTACTGGGTGATCGGCACGACCGACACCCCGTACGAGCAGGAGCTCACGCACCCCGTCGCGACGAGCGCGGACATCGACTACGTCATCGCCCACGCCAACGAGGTCCTCGCGCGGCCCATCTCCCGCGACGACGTCATCGGCACGTGGGCCGGTCTGCGCCCGCTGCTGCAGCCCGGCACCAAGGAGGGCACGTCGTCGGCCAAGGTGTCGCGCGAGCACACCGTCGCGTCGCCGACGCCGGGTCTGACGGTCATCGCCGGCGGCAAGCTGACGACGTACCGCGTGATGGCCAAGGACGCGGTCGACTTCGCGATCGGCTCGCGCGCCACCACGCTCCCGTCGATCACGGACGACGTGCCGCTCGTCGGCGCCGAGGGGCTGCGCGTCGTGCAGCGCCAGGCCCGCGCGATCGCGGCCCGCTACGGCTGGGACCGCCCGCGCATGGACCACCTCCTGCACCGGTACGGGTCCTTGATCCACGAGCTCACGGACATGATCGACGAGCGTCCGGAGCTCGCCGAGCCGCTGGCGCACGCGCCGGCGTACATCGGCGCGGAGGTCGTCTACGCGGTGAGCCACGAGGGTGCGCTGCACCTCGACGACGTGCTCATGCACCGCACGCGGCTCAACTACGAGCAGGCGGACAAGGGCGTCGGCGCCCTCGACGAGATCGCGGACCTCATCGCGCCGGTCCTCGGCTGGGACGCCGAGACGCGCGCCCGCGAGATCGCGGCGTACGTCGCGCGCGCCGAGGCCGAGGACGCCGCCGCGGCCGAGCCCGACGACGAGTCCGCCGAGCGGGTGCGGCACCGGGCCGAGGACATCCGGCCGCTCGTGCCGATCGGCGGCACCGCCGAGCCCGGCACCAAGCCGGGCTCGCCGCCCGGACGCGGCACCGCCGCTCCGTACGGCACCTGACGCGGGCCCCGGTCGCCCGGCGGCGCGGGCCCCGGTCCGTGCCGCCGGCGACCGCGGGCTCCACCGCGGCGTGCGCGCCGCAGCACCGCCAGCACCACAGCACCGCCAGCACCACGCACCACCAGCACCACAGCCGCACCACGCGGGCCGTCGGGGACGGACCCGCACGTGACAACGACGTCAGAGAGAGGTCTGCCAGTGGAGACAGTCGAGTACACGATGGGCCAGGCGTTCGTCTCGGAGGTCCTCGGGACCGCGATCCTGCTCCTGCTCGGTGCCGGTGTGGTCGCCAACGTGATCCTGCCGAGGACCAAGGGCTTCGGCGGCGGGTGGCTCCTGATCAACTTCGGGTGGGGCCTCGCCGTCTTCGCGGGCGTGTTCGCCGCCTTCAAGTCGGGGGCGCACCTGAACCCCGCCGTGACGATCGGCCTGGTCGCCAGCGGTGCGGAGGAGTTCGCGGACGGCGTCCCGGTGACGTTCGTCAACGGGTTCCTCTACGTGGTCGCGCAGATGCTCGGTGCCGTCATCGGCGCGACGCTCGCGTTCGTCGCGTACAAGAAGCACTTCGACCAGGACGCCGACCCGGCGGTCAAGCTCGGCGTCTTCTCGACCGGCCCCGAGCTGCGCTCGTACGGCTGGAACTTCGCCACCGAGGTCATCGCGACGTTCGTGCTCGTCTTCATCATCCTGGCGTTCGGCAACACGCCGTCCGAGCTCGGCCCGCTGGCCGTCGCGATGCTCGTCGTCGGCATCGGCGCAAGCCTCGGCGGGCCCACGGGCTACGCCATCAACCCGGCCCGTGACCTCGGCCCGCGCATCGCGCACGCGCTCCTGCCGATCCGCGGCAAGGGCAGCAGCGACTGGTCCTACTCGTGGGTGCCGTTCCTGGGCCCCCTCGTCGGCGGCCTGATCGCCGGCCTCGTCGCCGGCGCCTACATCGGCTGACGCCCGCCCACCGACATCCCCGCAGAGCCGCACCCAGGAGGGACCCGCATGTCCGAGCAGTACGTCATCGCGATCGACCAGGGCACGACGAGCACGCGCGCGATCGTCTTCGACCACTCCGGCCAGATCGTCGCGAGCGGCCAGAAGGAGCACGAGCAGATCTTCCCGAGGGCGGGCTGGGTCGAGCACGACGCCACGGAGATCTGGACGAACACCCGCGAGGTCGTCGCCCTCGCGCTGACCCGCGCCAACCTGACGTACCGCGACATCGCGGCCGTCGGCATCACGAACCAGCGGGAGACCGCGGTCGTGTGGGACCGCGAGACCGGCGAGCCGGTGTACAACGCGATCGTCTGGCAGGACACCCGCACGCAGAAGATCTGCGACGAGCTGGCCGCCCTCGGCGGCGGCGCCGAGCGGTACAAGGACCGCGTGGGCCTGCCGCTGGCCACGTACTTCTCCGCCCCGAAGGTGCGCTGGATCCTCGACAACGTCGAGGGCGCCCGCGAGAAGGCGGAGGCGGGCAGGCTCGCGTTCGGCAACACCGACGCGTGGGTGCTGTGGAACATGACGGGTGGCACCGACGGCGGCATCCACGTCACGGACGTGACGAACGCGTCGCGCACGATGCTGATGAACGTCGACTCGCTCACGTGGAACGAGGAGATCGCCGCGGAGATGGGCATCCCGATGTCGATGCTCCCGGAGATCCGCTCGTCGTCGGAGGTCTACGGCGAGGGCCGCCGCGGCGGCATGGTGCCGGGCGTGCCGATCGCGGGCATCCTCGGCGACCAGCAGGCGGCGACGTTCGGGCAGGCCTGCTTCGAGGTCGGCAACGCGAAGAACACGTACGGCACCGGCAACTTCATGCTCATCAACACGGGCACGGAGCCGGTGCCGAGCAAGAACGGCCTGCTGACGACCGTGGCGTACAAGATCGGCGACCAGGACGCGGTGTACGCGCTGGAGGGCTCGATCGCGGTGACCGGCTCGCTCGTGCAGTGGCTGCGCGACAACCTGGGCCTCATCTCGTCCGCGCCGGAGATCGAGCAGCTGGCGAGCACGGTCGAGGACAACGGCGGTGCGTACTTCGTGCCGGCGTTCTCGGGCCTGTTCGCGCCGTACTGGCGGTCCGACGCCCGCGGCGCGCTCGTCGGCCTGACCCGGTACGTGAACAAGGGCCACATCGCGCGGGCCGCGCTCGAGGCGACGGCGTTCCAGACGCGCGAGGTGCTGGACGCCATGAACGCGGACTCGGGCGTCGACCTGACCGAGCTCAAGGTCGACGGCGGCATGGTCGCCAACGACAAGCTCATGCAGTTCCAGGCCGACATCCTCGGCGTGCCCGTCATCCGCCCGAAGGTCGCCGAGACGACCGCGCTCGGCGCCGCCTACGCCGCGGGCATCGCCGTCGGCTTCTGGTCGGGCGAGCAGGACGTCGTCGACAACTGGGCCGAGGACAAGCGCTGGGAGCCGTCCATGGACCCCGAGGAGCGCGACCGCCAGTACCGCCTGTGGAAGAAGGCCGTCACGCGGACGTTCGACTGGGTGGACGACGACGTGCGCTGACGCACGAGCAGCAGGACCGAGGGCCGGGCGCGGGGAGGCGCCCGGCCCTCGTCGTGTGCCACGCTCGCCTCGACCGCACCGACCGGATCGACACCGGAGGGACGAATGCGCCGTCCGTCGGCACCCGTGGCGCTCGCCTCGTTCTGCCTCTTCGTCCTCGGCTTCGCGCTGACGGGATCGGGCCGCGGGTGGCTCGGGCTCGTCGCCCTCGTGGCGGCGTCGGTCGTCATGTCCGTCGCGTTCGCCGTCCGCCGCCGCGTGACGGAGCGGCCACGGGACTTCGGCGACTGAGCCGGCGGACCCGCTTCCTTCTCCCGCGTCGCGCGCCCCGCCTCTCCCCTTCCGACCCCGCGCCTCACCTTTCTTCGCCGCGTCGCGCGCCACGCCTTTCCCCCTTTCAGCGCGCTGCGCCCAGCGCCTCTCGCCCCGCGCCCGCACTCCGCCTTGCAGCGCTCGGGCCTTCCATCCCGCCTCCCTTGCCTCGGCGTCGGACTTTGCATCGCTCCTGCGCCACGCCGACGCGGCGTGTCGGCGTGTCCGTGCGCGTGTCGGCGGACAGGAGAACCTCTTCCTGCGGGCGTCCGCACACCGTGCGCACGGTGTGCGTACGCCCGCGAGAAGACATCCGCCCCCCCGCCGACACGCCGGCCGCACATGTCGCGCGACACGCCGAGCGACCGCGGACCCAGCCGCGGGTGCCGCGCCGCTGCGCGGACACGTCGCGCGCGCATGACCGTGTCGAGCCAGCGACGGGTGTGTCGAGGCCGCGCGGACGTGTCGTGGCCTCGACGGGCGTGTCGCGCCACCCGTGTGCGGGGCTCGGCACCCGGCTGCGGTCAGCACGGTGCATCGCGCCACTGCACGGCGAGCGGTCGTCGGCTCGGAAGGGCGCAGCAGCCGGCCGGGGGTGCGTCATGGTCAGCTGAGCGTGCGTCGTGGTCGACTGACCGTGTGGTCACCCCCGGGGCGCTGCGGAACGGCGAGGGCGGTCTGTGGTCGGCTCGGGGGCGGGCGTGTGGAGGGCGCCAGACGGGTCGGCGCGTGGGCTCGTACGGTGCCGGGCATGGTCTGGGGCGAGGTCATCCCGCTGCGCACGGCGCGGCTGCACATGCGGCTCACCGAGGACGGGCTCGCGCTGCTGCGTCGTGCCGCGGCGGTGCAGGAGCAGGACGTGACGTCGTTCGTGCTGGGGCACGCGCTCGAGCGCGCGCGGGAGGTCGTGCGTGCGGACCAGGAGCTGCGGGTGCGGATGGCCGCCATCGCGGCGGACCCGCTGCGGTACGTCCGCGACCCGCGCCTGCCCGACGACCCCGACCTCGCGGCGCTGATGCTCGCCGCCCAGCAGGATCCGGAGGGGCTCGCCGAGCTGGAGGCCCCGGACGACCGCGGGCGCGACATCCCGTGGACCTGACCGTCCCGTGGCCGGGCCGAGCCGGTCCCGCTGCCCGGCGGGCGGGGTCACCGGTCGTCCGGTGCGGGCGGCGGGATGGCGGGGTGCGGGTGCGGGGGCGCGGGCGCCGACGCAGCATGGAGGCGGCGCCGGGCACGCCCGGTGCGACCGTCCGCACGACCGAGCGACGAGGGAGAGCACGCATGGGTATCGACGACCTCAAGGGCAAGGCCTCCGACGCGATGAGTGGCGAGAAGGGCGAGCAGGCGAGCGACGCCGCGCTCGAGAAGGGCTCCGACGCGGCGTCGTCGGCGACCGGCGGCAAGCACGACGACCAGATCGACAAGGCGCAGTCGGGGGCGGACAAGAAGATCGGCGACCACTGACCGACCGCGGGCACCGACCACGCGTCGGGCCACCGACCACCACTGAGCCATCGACGACCACCGACCCGCGGTCGGGCCGGGCGCGGCAGCCCGGTCCGACCGGCGAGAGGAGCGGCATGAGCAGGGACGTGACGGGCACGGGCGCCACCGAGCAGGACCCCACCGAGGTGGAGGACACCCAGGAGGCGACCACGTCCTCCGACGACGGCCTCGCCGCCGCGCTCGACGAGGACTCCCCCACGCCGAACCCGCAGGGTCCGCGCGGCGACGACCCGACGTTCGACCGGACGGGCAACCCCGTCGAGCCGTCGTCCGGCGGCGACCTCGACGGCGACCCGCTCGTCGGGCACGACGGGCAGGACGGCGACCGGTGAGCAGCGACGCCGCCCGCCCCGACGCCACCGAGGGCGCCCGGCCGCGGCGCGTGCTCGTGACCGGCTCGGACTCCGGCATCGGCAGGGCCACCGCGGTGGCGCTCGCGGAGGGCGCGGAGCACGTCACCGTCACGTGGCACGAGGACGAGGCCGGGGCGCGCGCCACGGCCGCCGAGGTCGAGGCGCTCGGGGCGCAGGCGCACGTCGTGCACCTCGACCTGGGCGACCCGCAGGCGGCCGCACCGGTCGTCGACGAGGCGATCACGGCGATGGGCGGCATCGACGCCGCCGTGCTGAACGCCGGCACCGGCTCCTCGACGCTGCTGCTCGACATGGCGTTCGAGGAGTGGCGGCACGTGCTCTCCGTCGACCTCGACGGCGCGTTCGTGTGCCTGCAGACCGCCGCCCGCCGCATGGTCGAGCAGGGCACCGGCGGGCGCGTCGTCGCGATCACGAGCGTGCACGAGCACGCGCCGCGGGTCGGCGCCGGCCCGTACTGCGCGGCGAAGGGCGGGCTCGGGCTGCTCGTGCAGGTGGCGGCGCTCGAGCTCGCGGAGCACGGCATCACCGTGAACGCGGTCGCGCCCGGCGAGATCGCGACGCCCATGACGGGGCAGGAGGACGAGACGCCGCTCGAGGGCAAGCACCGCGCCGGCATCCCCGTCGCCCGGCCCGGGGACGCGCGCGAGATCGCGGCCGTCGTCCAGTTCCTGTGCGGGCCCGAGGCGGCGTACGTCACCGGCGCGTCGTGGCCCGTGGACGGCGGGATGCTCCGGATGGGCCCCATGGCGGGCTCGCACCTGCAGTCCGACGACTGGCGCCGCCCCTGAGGGCAGCGCCACGGCGCCGACCGGCGGCCGTCGACGGCCCGGGCCCCTCGCCGGGGTGCGGAGGTGTCGGCGGCCGCCGGTAGCGTTCCGTCCCGTGCGGGTGGCGACGTGGAACATCAACTCGATCCGGGCGCGCTGCGAGCGGGCGGTGACCTGGCTCGAGAGCGCGGACGTCGACGTGCTCGCGCTGCAGGAGACGAAGGTCAAGGACGAGGCGTTCCCGCGTGAGCCGTTCGAGGCCCTCGGCTACGAGGTCGTCACGCACGGCTACTCGCAGTGGAACGGCGTCGCGGTGGTCTCCCGCGTCGGCGTCGCGGACGTCGAGGTCGGGTTCCCCGGGCAGCCGACGTGGGGCGACCCGGCCGTCGCGGAGGCCCGCGCCCTCGGCGTGACGTGCGGCGGCGTGCGCGTCTGGAGCCTGTACGTGCCGAACGGGCGCGAGATCGGCGACCCGCACTACGCCTACAAGCTCGAGTGGCTCGCGGCCCTGCGGGACGCGGCCGCGAAGTGGCTGGCCGACGACCCCGGGCTGCAGGCGACGCTCATGGGCGACTGGAACATCGCGCCGCTCGACACGGACGTGTGGGACATCGAACGGTTCGCCGGGCGCACGCACGTGACCCCGGCCGAGCGCGACGCGTTCCGCGCGTTCGCGGAGGCCGGCTGGACCGAGGTCTCCCGGACGCACCGACCCGGCGAGCACACGTACACGTACTGGGACTACCAGCAGCTGCGGTTCCCGCGGAACGAGGGCATGCGCATCGACCACGCGTTCGCCACGCCGGCCCTCGCCGCGCGCGTCACCGACGTGACGTTCGTGCGCGACCAGCGCAAGGGCAAGCAGCCGTCCGACCACGTGCCCGTGGTGCTCGAGATCGCGGACTGAGCCGGTGACCGCCGACGTCCCGGGCGACGACCGCCCGATCGAGGACCCGAACCCGCCGACGCACTACGCCGCCGGCTGGGAGCCCGAGCCGCGCCGGCGCGGCCGCGCGAGGCTCGTGGTCGGCGTCGTCGTGGCCGTCGCGGCGGTCACGGGTGCGTCGCTGATCGTCGGCCGGTTCGTCGAGGAGGGCCGGACGCGACCGCTGCCGCCGGACGTCACCGAGCCCGTCGACGCCTACGCCGTGCAGCTCGTCACCGGCTCCTGCCTGGCGGGGCTCCCCGCCGACGGCGCCGTGGACCGCGTGCGCGTCGTGCCCTGCGCGCAGGAGCACGCCGCACAGGTGGTCGGCGAGTACGCGTTCGCGCCCGACGCCGTGTGGCCCGGTCAGGACGCCGCGCACGCGCGCGTCGCCCGGTCCTGCGTGCTCACCGACGAGGAGACGCAGGCCGGCGTCGAGGTGGTCACGTGGGCCCCGACGCGCGAGGGCTGGGACGACGGCGACCGCTCCGGCCTGTGCCTCGCGGTGCCGCCCGAGCCGGTCACGGGCTCGTCGTCGAGCGTGCCGGTCGAGGGCTGACGCGGGCCGCCACCGCCGGCACCACGGACGTCAGGGCACCGCGGGCGTCCAGGCGCCGCGACCGTCAGACGGCGCCCTCGCCGGCGTGCCGGCGCCGCTCGCCGCGCGCGCCCGTGCGGTCCCACACGAACTTGGCGACGACGAGCACGATCACGGCGTACACCGCGTAGTTGAGGACGTCGCTGTACCGGCCGACGTCCTCCCACTGCGCGCCGAGCAGGTAGCCGGCCAGCACGAGCCCGCCGTTCCACACGAGCGAGCCCGCGAGCGTGAACAGCGAGAACTTCCAGAACGGCATGCGCTCGACGCCCGCCGGGATCGAGATGAGGCTGCGGACGACCGGCACGCACCGGCCGATGAGGACCGCCGTGCCGCCGTGCCGCTCGAACCACCGCTCGGCCGTGTCCAGGTCGGACGCCTCCATGAGCGGGATCTTCTGCATCCAGCGCCGGATGCGGTCGCGGCCGACCGCGTACCCGAGGCCGTACAGCACCCACGCGCCGGCGACGGCGCCGATCGTCGCGGCGGCGATCGCCCAGCCCAGCGACATGTCCCCCTGCGACGCCACGTACCCCGCGACGGGCAGGATCACCTCGGACGGGATCGGCGGGAACAGGTTCTCCAGCGCGACGAGCAGCCCGACGCCGAGCGGGCCGAGGGTCTCGATGACGCTCACGACCCACCCGGCCAGGCCGGTGAGCTCCGTCCCGCCGGCCGCGGCGAGCGCCGGGGCGGCCGGGGCGGTCGTCGGGGCGGTGGCGAGGGCGGTCAGCAGAGGCACGGCTCGATGGTGTCACGCGGCCCCGGGCGACGCCCGGTGGTGCTCCCCCGGATCCGCGCGCTGGTGCTCCCCCGGGTCCGCGCGGTGGGCGGCCCCCGGACACGGGGTGGCGGCCGGGGCGCCCGGCGCGGTCACCCGGCGGCGGCACGCGCCGCGACCCGCAGGTCCGCGACGATCGCCGCGGTGGCGGCCTCCCGCTCGGCGCGCTCGCGCAGGCGCAGCACGGACGACGGGTGCGCCGTGACGACGACCGGCGGCCGGTCGCCGTCGGCCTCGACGACGCGCCCGCGCTCCGCGCCGACGGCGACCGTACGCCCCAGCACCGCGCGCCCGGCGGTCGCGCCGAGCGCCACGACCACGCGCGGGCGCACCGCCGCGAGCTCGGCCTCCAGCCACGGCACGCACGCCCGCAGGTGCGTGACGAGCGGCGTCCGGTGGATGCGCCGCTTGCCGCGCTGCTCGAACCGGAAGTGCTTGACGGCGTTGGTGACGTAGACGTGCTCGGGGTCGAGGCCCGCGGCCGCGAGCGCCTCGTGCAGCACGCGGCCGGCGGGGCCGACGAACGGCTCCCCCGCGAGGTCCTCCTTGTCGCCGGGCTGCTCCCCGACGAGCATCACCGCGGCGTCGGCGGGCCCCTCGGAGAACACGACCTGCGTGGCCGGCGCCCACAGCTCGCAGCCCCGGCACGCGGGGGCGGCGTCGCGCAGCGCGTCCACGTCGCCGCCGGCCGGCACCCACTGCTCCGCGCCGGGCCGCTGCGGCTCGCCGGTCGCCGTCTCGTGCGTCGTCCCGTCCGTGGTCCCGTCCGTCGTCGGCATGCGTCCAGGCTGCCGACCCGCGGACGGGTCCGCGCGGCGAGCCGTCCCGGACGTGCGACGGGGCCCGGTCCGCGGTGGGAC